>JADLHC010000129.1 GCA_020849035.1 Planctomycetia bacterium | reverse complement strand
GGAACGGGAGGCGAAGGGTGTCGGCGCGCCCGAGGCCGACGGCCGCGCCGGCGCACTTCCCTCTCGCGACCTCGAGCATTCCGCGGGTGAAATCGGTGGCCGCGACGCGGGCGCCGGGAGCTTCGCGGAGGAGGGCCAGGGCGAAATCGCCGGTGCCGCAGCAGGCGTCGAGGGCCCAGCCGCCGCCGGCGAGGTCCTTCGCGGCCTCGCGCGCCGCGGCGCGGCGCCAGGCGTGGTGGCGGCCGCCGGTCATGACGCTGTTGACGAAGTCGTAGCGCGGGCTGATGTCGTGGAACATCTGCTGGATGCGGGAAGGGTCCTTGGAGGGCGAGCTCACGGCTCCTCCCCGGCCCAGCGGGCGGTGGAGCGGTGGCGGCCGAGGCCGACGGTGTCGAACTCGTCGGCGCCGGGATGCGCGCGGACGCCGAGGCGGCGGAGGGCCTGGTTGATGGCGTCACCCGACTCCATCGGCCCGAGCGCGATCGAGCCCCGTTCCATCCCTACCGCCCACTGTGTGCCGTCTCCGCCGTGGTACTCGGCGGCGATGATCGCCAGGAACACCGAGCCCGAAGCCTCTCGCAGCCAGCGGCCGGCGGCCTGCACCATGCCGGGGATGGATGACACCGCCCCGTCTTCTTCCCGGCCATACCGCTGCTCCAGCTCCGCGCACAGCCGGTCCGTCAGCGGAATCATCGCCAGCCCGTGCGACAGCGGCGCCACCACGGCGTGCTCCCGCGCCCGCGCCGCAAAACGGATCGCGCCTTCCTCGCCGATGACCGCTTCAAGGGAGTAGCCCAAGGAGCGGGTATTCTACGCGCCATGTCCACGCCCGCCCCCGCACCGGAGAAACGCCGCATGACACCGTCCACCTCGCAGATCCTGAGCTGGAGCATCCTGGGAGCCGTGATCGTCGTGCTGGCCGTCGTCGCCTGGCGGTCGCGCGGCAGCGCCGGGCTCAAGGAAGCCGGCGCCTCCGGCGGCACGCTGTTCCTGACCGTTCTCCCGAATCTGCTCCTCGGATTCACGATCGCGGGACTCCTCCAGGTCGTCCTGCCGAGGGACCTGATCCTCCGCTGGATGGGGGAAGATTCCGGCTTTCGCGGCATCCTCGCCGGCTCCCTCGCCGGCACCCTGACCCCCGGCGGACCGTTCACGCACTTCCCCATCCTCGCGGGCTTCCTCAAGTCCGGCGCCGGAATCGGGCCCGTCTCCGCCTACATCGCCGGCTGGGCGCTCCTCGGCGTCAACCGCATCGTCGTCTGGGAACTGCCGATCCTCGGGTGGAAGTTCGCGCTGGCACGGATCCTGGCGTGCCTGTTTGTGCCGCCGGTGTGCGGGCTGCTGACGGACCTGATTTTCCGTCTGAGGCAGGGATAGCGGCGGAATCCGCGCGACGTGCCGACGCGGACCGTGTATGGATTGGCAGGAGCCGCGAGGGAGGAGCCATGCCCGTCCGCCAGATCCTGATCACCGCCGCCGACGCCCGGGCGAAGGGCTTCCCGCCGGTCGCCCTGAGCGTGGACCTGGAGGACACCGTCCTCTCGGGGTTCCCGGGCACGCCCCAGGGAGCGCTCCTCCGGCTCAGCGGGCCGCCGGGCGGTCCGCTGGGCGTCAGCGTCGAGATCGTGCCGGCGGGCTCGGCCCTCGAAGCGCTCGTGCGCGAGCGCTTCGACGTTCCCAACTTCGGTCCCCTGCGGATCGGCGCCACCGTGACGGTGGACGTTGCGGGCGCCCGGCGCCCCGGGCTGGCGTTCGCGACCGGGCAGAGCCTCGCGGCGATGGGCCAGGTCGCGACGCTCGTCGAGTTCCCGGGGAAGGACTTCGCCGCGCTGGTGATCCTTGGATGCGGCGGGCGCGAGCCGGACGCCGCGGCCACGCTGGCGCAGCGCGACCTCGCGGCGGTCGCGAAGACGCTCCGGGTCAGCGCCTGATCGCGCGGCCCAGCAGGTCCCACGTCTCGGCCAGCGTGAGGGGCAGGACTTTCGTGTCGCCGAGCAGCGGCATGAAGTTCGTATCGCCGTTCCAGCGCGGGACGACGTGCAGGTGGACGTGCCCGGGCAGTCCCGCGCCGGCGGCGCGCCCGAGGTTCACGCCCACGTTGTAGCCGTGCGGCCGGAACGCGCGGTCCATCGCCTTCTTCATCGCCCCGGCAAGCCGCATCAGCTCCAGCGCCTCGGCGTCCGTCAGCTTCTCGATGTCCGCCACGTGCCGGTAAGGCGCCACGAGCAGGTGCCCGTTGTTGTAGGGGTACTTGTTCAGGATCGCGAAACCCGTCTTCCCGCGCGCCAGGATCAGGTTCGCGCGGTCCTTCTTCTGCTTCGGCAGGCCGCACAGGAAGCACGCCCCGCCCTTCTCCGCTTCCTTGATGTACGCCATCCGCCAGGGCGCCCAAAGCCGCGCCATCGCCCCCGCCATCCCCTGTCCTTTGCCCTTTCCCATGTCCCCCTCCGCTTTCACGAAACACATCGAGGGGATGCGCGAAGCGCGCAGTCTTTCAGTGCGCTTCGCGCATCCCCTCGATGTGTTTCGTGAAAGCGGGCGATGGGATTCGAACCCACGACGTCGACCTTGGGAAGGTCGCATTCTGCCACTGAATTACGCCCGCGGAACGGTCCACAGCATAGCGCACGACGGGGACGAGTCAACCCCGCGGGCCGATTACTGCACCCGGATGGACCCCTTCTCGCCTCCCCCGATCAGGTGCGCCTCCGCCTTCCCGGCGCCGTCCCCGGCCACGGTGACGTGGAACGACATGCGCCCGGAGACCGGGAACTCGATCTCCCCGCCCGGGTCGAGAAGCATGCACTGGCTGTCGTCGCACACGGAGAGCGCGCTGGCGCCCGTGTTCACGATCCGCAGCTTCGCCTGCGTCCCGCTCGCGAGGATGACGACCCCCTCGGCCCCCACGTCGATCGCCAGGTCCCGCTCCGATGCCGCGCGCGGCGTGTCCGCCGGCTTCTTCTCCTCGGAAGCGCATCCCGCCACCAGCGCCAGCACCACGACGGCCGCGATCGCGCGCATGCGCCCTCCCTTACCTGAGCCTCACCGTGGTCACCCGGCCCGTGGCGTCGAAATGCACGTCCACGCGCGCCTCCCCCTCCCCGCGCCGCTCGAAATGCAGCACGTGCTTCCCTTCCAGCACGATCTCCCGGTCCTCCGTCGTCTCCAGCACGAAGGTCTCCTCGCCGTGCCTCACCGCGACCGCGCACGCTCCCCGGTTCAGGATCCGGAGCGTCGTCCGCCCGGAATCGACGTCGAGGATGCGTTCCGGGCCCGCGATCTGGACCTCCAGGTCGCCGCTCGCCCGGAGGTAGTGCCGGCACCCCGCCAGGAGCCCCGCCACGACAACCGCCGCCGCGAGCGTCTTCATGCCTTCTTCTCCGGGACCAGCCGGTCGACCCCGAGGTACGGGCGAAGCACCTCCGGGATCACCACGCTCCCGTCCGCCTCCTGGAAGTTCTCGAGGATGCCGATGACGATGCGCGGAAGCGCGAGGCCGGAGCCGTTGAGCGTGTGGACGAACCGGACCTTGCCGTCCTTGTCGCGGAAGCGGATGTTGGCGCGGCGGGCCTGGTAGTCCTCGAAGTTGGAGCAGGAGGAGACCTCGAGCCAGCGATCCACGCCGGGGGCGTGGACTTCGAGGTCGTACTGCTTGGCGTTGGAGAAGCCCATGCCGACGGTGGAGATGAAGACGCGGCGCCAGGGCATGCCGAGGCGCTGGAGGAGGACCTCGGCGGACTCGGTCAGCTTCTCGTGCTGGTTGTACGAGTCGTCCGGGTGCGTCCAGTTCACCAGCTCCACCTTGTCGAACTGGTGCACGCGGATCATCCCGCGGGTGTCCTTCCCGGCCGCGCCGGCCTCGCGCCGGAAGCACTGGCTGAACGCGCAATGCCGGATCGGCAGCTTTTCCAGCGGCAGCGTCTCCTCGCGGTACATGTTGGTGACGGGGACCTCCGCCGTCGGGATCAGGTAGAGGGGGTCGTCCCGCAGCTTGTACATCTCCTCCTCGAACTTCGGCAGCTGCCCCGTCCCCACCATCGAGTCCCGCAGCACCAGCACCGGCGGCAGGATCTCCGTGTACCCGTGCTCCTTCACGTGCACGTCGATGAACCACGCCACCAGCGCCCGCTGCAGCTTTGCCCCCATCCCGCGGAACATCACGAACCCGCTTCCCGAGATCTTCGTCCCGCGCTCGAACTCCGTGATCCCCAGCTTCGGCCCCAGGTCCCAGTGCGCCAGCGGCTTGAACCCGAACTTCCGCGGCTCGCCGCACCCCGTCCGCACGATCCTGTTGTGCGTCTCCTCCTCCCCCACCGGCACGTCCGGGTGCGGGATGTTCGGGATGTACATGAGAAGGGCGTCGCGCTCGGCCTCCAGCTTCTTCGCGTCGTCCTCCAGCGCCTTGCGCCGGTCCGACAGCTCCTTCATCGAAGCCTTCAACTTCTCCGCGGCCGCCTTGTCCTCCTTCATCAGCCGCCCCATGTCCTTGTTCGCCGCGTTCTGCTCCGCCTGCAGCTTCTGGGCGTCCGTCGTCGCCTTCCGCCACCTCTCGTCCGCGGCCAGCACCGCATCCAGGTCCGCCTTCGCCTTCTTGGCAACGATCGCGGCGCGGACACGGTCGGGCTGCGTGCGGATCACGTTGATGTCGAGCATCGGGGAAGTCCTTGCTGAATGGGAAGGCGGGGCATTCTACAGGCGGGCGGGCGGGCGGGCGCGCGGGGGGGGGGG
>JADLHC010000128.1 GCA_020849035.1 Planctomycetia bacterium | reverse complement strand
TGCGGACTACTTCGACCGTCGCGACAAGGAGCGCCTGAAAAGCAAACTCGTCAAGCGCCTCGGCGAACTCGGGTTTGAAGTGACTGTCACACAGAAGCAGCCTGCGTAGGGCTGTTTTCTGAGGAAACGGATACGACGCGGCCGCCGACAGCGTCCAGCCACCCATGATCGCCCCCCTGAACCCGCCCCCCACCGCCGAGACCCTCCTCGCCCTCGCCGAGGAGCTCGCGGCCGAAGTCCGCCCGGGCTTCCAGCGCGGCTCGCTGACGCTCGACAGCTCCCTCCAGAACGACCTCGGCATCGACTCGCTCGCCCGCGTCGAGCTCCTCCTCCGCATCGAGAAGGCCTTCCGCACCGCCGTCCCCGAGTCCGCCGCGATGGCCGCCGAAACGCTCCGCGACCTCCTGCGCGCCCTCGAGTCCGGCCGGCCCGCGGGCGAATCCGTCGCCGCGCCGGCCGCCGCCCCGGCCGAACGCCTGCCCGAAATGCCGGTCGCCGCACGGACCCTTCCCGAAGCCCTCGAGTGGTACGCGACCCACCACCACGACCGCGTCCACATCACGCTCGTCGAAGAGGGCGAACGCACCCAGGCGATCACCTACGGCCAGCTCTGGGCCGAAGCCGGCGAAATCGCCGCCGGCCTCCTCGCCCGCGGCCTCCTCCCCGCCCAGCCCGTGGCACTCATGCTCCAGACCTGCCGCGACTACTTTTCCTGCTTCTTCGGCGTCCTCCGCGCGGGCGGCATCCCCGTCCCGCTCTACCCGCCCGCGAAGGCGACGCAGATCGAAGAGCACGTGAAGCGGCAGGCGGGGATCCTGAACTCGTGCCTCGCGGCCGTCCTGGTCGCCTCCGACGAGGCCCACCGTCCCGCGCAGCTCGTGAAGTCGCTGGCGCCGTCGCTCAAGGACGTCGTGACTCCCGCCGACGTCCGCGTCCCCGGCGCTTCCCCTCCCCCGCCTCCGCTGCGCCCCGGCGACACCGCGCTGCTCCAGTACACCTCGGGCTCCACGGGCGCGCCGAAAGGCGTGACGCTCTCGCACGCTAACCTGCTCGCGAACATCCGCGCGATGCAGCAGGCGTCGGGGATCTGCTCGACCGACGTCTTCGTGTCGTGGCTTCCGCTCTACCACGACATGGGGCTGATCGGCGCGTGGCTCGGTTCGCTCTACAGCGGCGCGCGCGCGGTGCTGATGTCGCCGATGCTGTTCCTCGCGCGGCCGCCGCGGTGGCTGAAGACGATGTCGCGCGAGCGCGGCACCGTGAGCGCCGCGCCGAATTTCGCCTACGACCTCTGCGCGACGAAGCTCCCCGAGCACGACGTCGCGGACCTCGACCTCGCGGCCTGGAGGCTCGCGTTCAACGGCGCCGAGGCGGTCCACGCGGACACGCTGGAGCGCTTCATCGAGCGGTTCGCGAAGCAGGGCTTCCGGCGCGAAGCGATGGCGCCGGTGTACGGGCTCGCGGAGAACTGCCTGGGGGTGACGTTTCCGGCGCCGGGGCGGGGCCCGCGGGTGGACCGCGTGCGCCGCGACGACTTCCTCCACCGGCGGCGCGCGACGCCTGCGGAGCCGGGGGATCCTTCGGCTCTGGAGTTCGTCGGCTGCGGCCGCCCGCTGGCGAACCTCGAGGTCCGCATCGTGGACGAGCACGGCCGCGAGGCGGGCGAGCGCGAGCACGGGCGCCTGCAGTTCCGCGGGCCCAGCGCGACGGGCGGGTACTACCGGAACCCGGAGGCGACGCGGACGCTGTTCGACGGCGACTGGGTCGAGACGGGCGACCTGGGATACATCGCCGACGGCGAGATCTTCCCTGCGGGGCGCGCGAAGGACCTGATCATCAAGGGCGGGCGGAACATCATCCCGACGGAGATCGAGGAAGCGGTGACGGGGATCGCGGGAGTGCGGCGCGGGTGCGTGGCGGTGGTGGGCGTGCACGACCCGAAGTCGGGGACGGAGCGGGTGGTCGTGATCGCGGAGACGGCGCTCCGGGGACCGGAGGAGCGCGCGGCCCTGTCGCGGGCGATCGGCGAGGCCGTGGCCCCCCTGCTGGAAGGCCCCCCCGACGAAATCGTCCTCGCGGCGCCGCGCACGGTGCCGAAGACCCCGAGCGGCAAGATCCGTCGCAGCGCCGCGCGCGAGCTGTACGAGAAGGGCGCCTTCCACCGCGAGCCGCCGGGCGCCGCCGCCCAGATGCTCCACATCGTCCTCGCCGCCGTGGTGCCCGAGACACGCCGCCTGCTGCGCGCGCTCGGCGCGCGCCTCTACGCCGCGTGGAGCTGGCTCGTCTTCCTCGCCGCCGCCCTCCCCTGCTGGATCACGACCGTGCTCGGCCCCACGCTCGGCTTCCGCCGCGCGACGCTCCGCCTCTGGATGAAGCTCGTCCTGCGGCTGCTCGCGATCCCGGTGCGCACCTCCGGCCTCGACCGCCTCCCGCCCGGCCCCGTCATCCTCGCGCCCAACCACCAGTCGTACCTCGACGCGATCCTCCTCGCCGCGGCCCTGCCGCCGCGTTTCGGGTTCGTGGTGAAACGCGAGCTGTCGCGGAACCCCGTGCTCGCTCCCCTCCTGCACCGCGTCGGGGCCGTCTTCGTCGAGCGCTTCGACCCCGAGCAGTCCGTGCAGGACACGGAGGGCGTCGCCGCCGCGCTGCGCGCCGGCCGGTCGCTCGTCATCTTCCCCGAGGGGACCTTCCGCCGCGAACCCGGCCTCCTCCCGTTCCGCATGGGCGCCTTCGTGACCGCCGCCCAGACCGGGACCCCCCTCGTGCCCGTCCTCGTCCGCGGAACGCGCGACGTCCTGCGCGACAAGACCTGGGCCCCGCGCCGCGGCGTGCTCAGCGTCGCGGCGGGGGAAGCGCTGGCGCCGCGCGGAACGGACTGGGCCGAGGCGGTCCGGCTCCGCGACGAAGTGAGGAAACAGCTCGAGAGGTAGGCCCCTCCGCCACAGAAAAAACCGGGCGCAGGTTTCTCCCGCGCCCGGCTGTCACCACCAACCACCAACCACTAACCACCAACCTACTTCTTCGGCTCCTCCGTCGCCTTCTTCGGCGTCACTTCGTACGTCTTCCCGCCCAGCACCACGATCACGTGGTCGCCCAGCGCGAAGAACTTGCCGGCCCCGGGATTCGCCGCGAGCAGCTTGAAGTACTCGTCGCTCAGGTACTCGACCTTCAGGGTCTCCGAGCCCATCTTGAACTTCTGGTCCATCCACACGCCGTCGACGCAGTAGAAGGTCTTCCCGCCGATCGAGCTCACGGCGCCGTTGTCCGATCCGTGCTTCTTGTCGCCGGCGTACGACTTCCGCTTGAAGGCCAGCGCGTCCTGCGCCTTGCCCTCCTGCATCTGCTTCAGGTCCTTGCTCGCCTCGACGCGGTTCTCGCCGCCGCCCGCGCCACCCGCGACGCCCGAACGGCCGGCCTCGGCGAGCTTCTCGAACTCCTCGTTGTGATCGTCCCCGTCGGCCTTCCAGGCGCCGTCCGCCGGGGCCGCGGGCGCCGCATTCGGCCGCCCCGCACCCAGCTCACGGCGCAGCCGCGCGTTGTCCTCCAGCACCAGCCAGCTCGTGTACTTCGTCATCACGCCGAACTCCTTCGCCAGCGCGACGATCTCCTTCTTCAGCTCGTCGTTCTCGCCCTTCAGCCGGATCGCGTCCATCAGGTGCCCGATCTTCGAGATCGCCCACAGCCTCGGGATCGAGTCGTGCGTCGCGTTCTCCTTCGGCAGGCTCGCCTCGTACACGAACTCCCGCGGCTTGCCGTTCACCGAGCCCTTGAGCCTGATCGAGCGGCCGCCTTCGCCCTTGAAGCGCCCGTAGACCGCGATCT
>JADLHC010000127.1 GCA_020849035.1 Planctomycetia bacterium | reverse complement strand
CGGGGGGGGGGTGGGCGGGCTGGCGGGGGCCGGCGGGCGGCGGGGCGCGGGGGGGGGGGCGGGGGGGGCGGGGAACGCGGGGCTGCGCGGGGCGATGGGGGAGAAGCCCGGGCGGATGCAGAGGAGGCCGCTGATGATGGCGATGCTGCGCGGGGCGCTGCCGGACCTGTGGGCGCACTGCGTGGTGGGCGGGAAGACACACCTGACGGTGACGGCGGTGCGCGACCGCGAGGGCCGCGCGGTCTGGCAGGTCGGCGGCGAGATCGCCGAACGCGGCGCCGGCGCGACCGACCTCGCGGCGTTCCGCGCGGAGGCCGCTGCGGAGGTCCGGAAGTTCTTCCCCGGCCTCCCGTACGCCCGGCTCGAGATCGCGACGTACCCGGCGGTGCGCGCCGAGGCCGCGACGGCCGGCGCGCGGCGGCCGAGCGGCGTTCACGTGGAGAAGGTCCGCGACAACCCGCTGACCCTGGTCGCGTGGCCGACGAAGCTCGCGCTCGCGCCGCTGCTCGCCGACGAGCTCGTCGCGCAGCTCGGGCCGCCGCGCGGGACGTTCGACCCCGCGCTCGCCGCCGGCGAGCCGCCCGCCGTCGCCCCGCCGCCCTGGGAGGAGGCCGCATGGTTCCCCGTCCCCTAGGCGGCACCGGCCTCCGCGTCGCCCCCGTCGGCCTCGGCACCGTGAAGATCGGGCGGAACGAGGGCGTGAAATACCCGGGAAGTTTCGCGCTGCCGACCGACGCCGAGGTCGCCGCGCTCCTCGGCCGCGCGCTCGACCTCGGCGTCAACCTGCTCGACACCGCGCCGGCGTACGGGACGAGCGAGGAACGGCTGGGAGGGTTCGTGAAGGCGAACCGGTCGCGGATCGTACTGGTGACGAAGTGCGGGGAGTTCTTCGAGAACGGCGTCTCGCGCTGGGACTTCACGCGGACCGCGCTGGAGGGGCAGATCGGGGCGAGCCTGAAGCGGCTCCGGACGGACGCCGTGGACGTGCTGCTGCTTCACTCGGACGGACGCGACGAGGAGGCGCTGGCGCAGGGGGCGGAGGCGCTGGGCGAAGCCAGGCGGCGCGGCCAGGCGCGCGCCGTCGGGATCTCGGCGAAGACCGACGCCGGCATCCGGAAGGCGATCGGCCTCGTGGACGTCGTCATGGCGCCCTTCAGCCGCGGCCAGCAGGATCTCGGCCCGGCGCTGGCGGCGGCGCGGAAAGCGGGGCTGGGCGTGCTGGCGATCAAGGCAGTGGAGCAGGGAAGGGCGTCCGATCCCGCGGCGGCGGTGGCGTTCGCGGCGGGGCAGGCGTTCGTGGACTGCGTGGTGGTGGGGTCGCTGAATGCCGCGCACCTGGAGGCTGCGGTGAGGGCGGTCGAGTAAACAGGGAGGGACGGAAGAACCCGGAAGGCGGGAAATCCAGTCGCCAAGGACCGCCGCTTCCGGTTTCATACTACGCCGATGATCAACCGACTGACGGAGCTGCTGAGGGGGTTCGGCCGGCCGAGGATTCTCGTGGCCGGGGACCTGCTGCTGGACCGCTACCTGTGGGGCAAGGTCGAGCGCATCTCGCCCGAGGGGCCGATCCCGATCCTGCACGTGCAGCGGGAGGAGGAGCGTCCGGGCGGGGCGGCGAACGTGGCGAAAAACCTGGTGGCGCTCGGCGCGGACGCGGCGTGCGCGGGGTCGGTCGGCGACGACCCGGCGGCGCGGACGCTGGTCGAGGTGATGAAGGCGGACGGGATCGACACGGGCGCCGTCGTGACGGACGGGGCGAAGCCGACGCCGATCAAGACCCGCTGCATCGGCGGCGCGCAGCAGATGCTCCGCGTGGACCGGGAGAAGACGAGCCCGCTGTCGAAGGAGGCGGAGCGCGAGCTGGCGCGGAAGCTGGAGAAGCAGGTCGCGAAGTCCGACCTGGTGATCCTGAGCGACTACAACAAGGGCGCGCTGACGCCGGGCGTGCTGGCGGCCGTCATCGGCGCCGCGAAGAAGCACGGCAAGCCCGTGATCGTCGGCCCCAAGGGCACGAACTTCTCCAAGTACCGCGGCGCGACCGCGGTGGCCCCGAACCTCAAGGAACTCGCGATCGCGACCGGCATGCCCGTCGGCACCGACGGCGAGATCGCCCTCGCCGCCGTCTCGCTCCTCAAGGACCTCGGCTGCGAGTTCATCCTCGTCACCCGCGGCGCGCACGGCATGTCGCTCTTCCGCAACGGCCGCGCGCCGATGCATGTCCACGCGCGGCCGCGGCAGGTGTTCGACGTCGCGGGGGCCGGGGACACGTCGGTCGCGACGATGGGGCTCGCGCTGGCGTGCGGCGCCGCGCCCGAGGACGCGGTCAAGCTCGCCAACGCCGCGGGCGGCCTCGCCGTGACGAAGGTCGGCGTCGCGACGGTGACGCGCAAGGAGATCATGGACGACCTCGCCGAGGAGCACGAGTTGCGCCCGGCCAAGGTCCGCACCGTCTCCGAGATCCTCCCACGCCTCAAGGAGCACCGCGACCGCCAGCAGACCGTCGCTTTCACCAACGGCTGCTTCGACGTCCTCCACGTCGGCCACCTGCGGACGCTCCGGTTCGCTAGGGCCCAGGGCGACGTCCTCGTCGTCGCGATCAACAGCGACGCCAGCGTGCGGCGCCTCAAGGGACCCGAGCGCCCGATCGTCGGCCAGAACGAGCGCGCGCAGGTCCTGGCCGCCCTCGAGGACGTGGACTACGTCGTGGTGTTCGACCAGGACACGCCGGTGGATCTGCTCAAGAAGCTGAAGCCGGACGTGCTGGTGAAGGGCGGCGACTACACGTCGGAGCAGGTGGTCGGCGCGGACGTCGTGAAGGGCTGGGGCGGTCGCGTGGTGGTGGCGCCGCTGGAGAAGGGCGTTTCGACGACGGAGCTCGTGAAGAAGATCAGGAAGAAGACCAGCAAGTAACCTGGAACTTCATCCTCCTTTACCCTTCTTTATCCCCTCCAAGCCGTTCCTATCGCCGTTCATCCCTCGACATCCGCTGTTGGATCCGTGGATGCCCCTGGATGAACGGCGGTAGGAACGACTTTGGGGGGATAAAAGACGGCAAAAGAGGATCCGCCATTCAACGGACTGGAAACCCATGCCCAAACCCCCCCGCAAGCCCGAGCTCGCCACCACGCTCTTCCTCACCCCCGGCATGCTCAAGGTCCGCAAGCTCGCGGAGGCGCATCTCAAGGCCTCCATCGCGGCCAAGACCGCGGTCCTGACCTCGATGCTCGACGAGGTCGCCCGCTTCGTCGCCACCGTCCGCGAGGCCTCCGAGAAAGGGGCAACCGTCTTCTTCTGCGGCAACGGCGGCAGCGCCGCCGACGCGCAGCACTGGGCGACCGAGCTCGTCGTCCGGTACGTGAAGAACCGCCCCGCGATCGCCGCCGTCGCGCTCACGACCGACACCTCCGCGCTCACCGCCGCCGGGAACGACTTCGGCTTCGAGAAGGTCTTCAGCCGCCAGGTCGAGGCCCTCGTGAAGCCGAAGGACGTCGTCGTCCTCATCTCGACCTCCGGCAACTCGAAGAACGTCCTCGCCGCCGCGAAGGCCGCATCCGCCCTCGGCGCGAAGACCGTCGGCCTCACCGGCGAGGACGGCGGCGAGCTCGCCGACCTCGTGGACGTCTGCCTGCGCGTCCCCTCGAGGGAGACCGCGATCGTGCAGGAGTGCCACGAGTCCATCGGTCACATCCTCTGCGCGGCGTTCGAGCAGGCGTGACGCTCAAGCCGCCCCGCCTCCGCCCCGGCGACACCATCGCCGTCGTCGCGCCCTCCTCCGCGCCCGACAGGGCGGCGCTCCGGCGCGGCGTGAAGGAGATCGAGAAGCGCGGCTACCGCGTCGTCCTCGGCGCGAACGTCGGGAAGAAGTGCGATCACCTCGGCGGCCGCGACTACGACCGCCTCGAAGATCTCCACGCCGCGTTCCACGACCCCGCCGTGAAGGGCATCTTCTGCGCCCGCGGCGGCGCCGGCGCCACCCGCCTCCTCGACCGCCTCGACTACGCGCTCGTCCGCCGCCACCCCAAGGTCTTCGTCGGCTACTCCGACCTCACCGCGCCCCAGCTCGCGATCCACGCGAAGACCGGCCTCGTCACCTTCTCCGGACCCATGGTCGCTACCGACTTCGACGGCGGCCTCCCGAGCTTCACCGCGAAGCACTTCTGGCCCCTCGTCGAGCTCCCCGAGCCCGCACGCTTCCGCCTGAAGAAGCCGCTCGAGTTCCTCGGCACGCGGCCGGCGCAGGGCCCGCTGCTCGGCGGCACGCTCTCGATCCTCCAGACGGTTCTCGGCACGCCGTATGCTCCCTCGTTCGAGGGCGCGCTCCTGGTTCTCGAGGACATCGACGAGGAAACCCGCCGCGTGGACCGCATGCTCGCCCAGCTCCGCCTCGCGGGCATCTGGGACCGCATCGCCGGCGCTGTCTTCACGACCTGGTCCGACTGCGGCCCGCGCAGGTCGCTCCGCACGACGCTCCTGCACTACGCGAAGATGCTCAAGGGCCGCCCCTGCGTGTTCGGCCTGCCGTACGGGCACGTGGACGACAAGGTCACGATCCCCCAGGGCGTGGCGGCGCGGATCGACCCGCGGAAGGGGACGCTGGAGATGCTGGATGGCGCGGTGCGGTAGCCGCCGGGGATAGAATCGCGGAGTGGACGCGCATTCCGGGTCCGAATCACCGGGTCTTCCCGTTGAGAAACCGTCGCAGCTGCCCTCGGTCGTGGCGCTCGTGCTCTTGTCGGCGGCGACTCTTGCGGCGCTTTTCATCTATGGGAGCCGCCGCGGGCACCAGAGGCGGGACACGGCGAAATCGCAGCTGAAGCAGCTCGGCGTCTACGTCGCACTGTACGAGAGCACGTACAAGGCGTACCCGCCGGACGCGACTTCCTTCAGCCGGATGCTCCGGGAGGTGGGCACGGACGAGCGTGCCCTGTTCGAGTGCCCCGAGTGCAAGGGGCGGCTCGACGTTCTCTGGCAGGTGGCTCCTTCTGGCAGGTGGGCGCCTCCCGGCGGCACGCCGTACACGTGGACGGAGGCCGGAATCACGGGCGCCGCCCCGCCGGACCTGCCGATCGCGTGGCACCTGTGCCGCAGGGAACACGGGGACCCGGACTTCCCGGTCCTGTGCTTCCAGGGACGCGTGGACGTCTTCGCCCCCCCGCCCCCGGGCCAGAAGCTCCCCGCGGGCTTCACGCCGCCCAGCCGGAAGTGAAGTCCCCCGCCCACCGCATTTCGTGACGCCGCGCGCCTCCCGGGTTCCAATCCCGGGCCCCGGCGGGCGGGCCCAACGCCGCCCCGCCCCCGCCGTACTTCATAGACCACTCACGGAGGTCCCATGACCCGATACGCCGTCGCCGCCGCTTCCGCCGTCCTCGCCCTTCTCTCGTCCCTGGCCGTGCGCGCGGAGGAAGGCGCGCCGGAACGGACCGCGCAGATCCTCGGCATCGAGGAGTACCGGATGGCCAACGGGCTGAAGGTCCTGCTGTACCCGGACGCGACGGCTCCGAAGGTCACGGTGAACCTGACTGTCCTCGTCGGCAGCGTCCACGAGGGCGCCGGCGAGATGGGGATGGCGCACGTGTTCGAGCACGTGCTGTTCCACTCGGTCGAGGGGTTCCCGGACATCGCGAAGACCCTCAAGGAGCTCGGCGCGAACTACAACGGCACGACGTGGTTCGACCGCACGAACTACTTCGAGACGCTGAACGCGACGGACGAGAACCTCGAGACCGCCATCCGCCTCGAGGCCGGCCGCCTCGGAGGCGCCAGACTCGATCCGTCCGACCTCGAGCGCGAGGGCAAGATCGTCGAGAGCGAGTTCGACATCGGCTCCTCCAACCCGCAGCGCCTCGTCGTCATGGGGATGTTCGGCGCGATGTTCGACTTCCACGCCTACTCGCGCGAGCCGATCGGCACGATCGAGGACTTCAAGTCGCTCAAGGTCGACAACATCCTCGCCTTCTACCGGAAGTACTACCGCCCGGACAACGCGATGCTCATCGTCACGGGCAAGTTCGAGACGGCGCGCGCGCTGGAGATGGTGAAGAAGCATTTCGGGCCGCTCCAGGGCTCGGGCGCCGGCCGGCCGGGATACACGACGCGCGAGCCGGCGTCGCTCGGCGAGCGGCGGTACACCATCCGCAAGCCCGGCGAGGCGCACGTCGTGCTCGTCGGCTACCGCCTCCCGGGCTCCACGCACCCGGACGCCGCGATCGCCGACGTTTACGCGCAGATGCTCTCCTCCGGCACGTCCGGCCCCCTGTACGAGCGGGTCGTGGCGAAGGGCCTGGCGGGAACCGCCGGCTGCGGGACGATGAGCCTCCGCTACGCGTCGCCGTTCTTCGTCCTCGCCACGGTCCCGAAGGAGAAGGACCCCGAGGCCGTCGAAGCCGCGATCCTCGACCTCCTCGAGAAACAGTCCGCGAACCTCTCCGAGGATGACTTCGAGCGCGCCAAGCACGAGATGGAGCGCGACTTCGACGAGCTCTTCAACAGCCCCGAGCGCCTCTCCATGGCCCTCAGCGAGGCCGAGTCGTGGGGCTCCTGGAAGCTCCTCCTCGCCCGCCGCGAGCAGACCAAGGCCATCACGCTCGACCAGGTCAAGGCCTTCGCCGCGAAGTACATCCGCCTCGAGAACCGCGTCGTCGGCCGCTTCACGCCGGACGACGAGGCCGGCGCGGTCAAGATCGAGCCGGAACCCGACGCTTCCACCCACGACGCGCTCCTGTCGAAGCTTCCGGCGACCTCGAAGAAAGTGAAGGAGTTCGAGTACACGGCGGCCGGGGTGCAGGCGGCGCTGAAGTGGCTGGCGGTCGGCCCGGCGCAGATTGGCGTGGTCCGCAAGGAGGTGAAGGGCGACCGGATTCACCTTCAGCTCAATGTCCCGCTGGCGGGGCGCAAGGAGGTCTTCCCGTTCGATGCGGCCGGGGAGGCGCTCGCGGACCTGATGACCGAGCGGACGAAGGCGTTTTCGAAGGACGAGCTGAAGAAGAAGCTGGCCGCGATGAAGACGGAGATCGGGGTCAGCATTTCGATCGACGCGCTGTCGGTTTCGGTCCAGACCACGAAGGAGTCGTTCGCGGAGGCGATGGCCATCGCGGGCGAGATGCTGCGGACGCCGTTCATCGAGGAGCCGTCGCTCCAGGAGCTCGTCCGCCGCACGAAGGACCAGATCAACTCGATGCGCGACGAGCCGCAGGTGATCTTCCAGCAGACCGTCCCGACGATCTTCTTCGCCGAGGGCGACCCGCGCCGCGGCCGGACGCCGGACGAGCAGATCGCGGGGCTCGAGAAGCTGACCGTGGCGGACCTGATGGCGTTCCACAAGCGGTTCCTCGGTGCCGAGGGAATGGTCGGAGGCCTCGTGGGCGACCTGGACTCGAAGGACGTGGAGGCGGCGCTGAAGCCGGTGCTGGCGGACTGGAAGGCGGAGAAGGCGGGCGTGCGCGAGTCGAACGACGCGGTCGAGGGGCTGCTGAGGACGGAAGTCAAGGTGGAGACGCCGGGGAAGCCGAGCGCGTTCACGGTGCTGCTGCAGCCGATCCGGCTGTCGGTGCTGGCGCCGGACTACCTTGCGATCGTCGCGGCGGCCAACGCGCTGTTCGAGGACCAGATGGCGGCGCGCATCCCGAAGAAGGTCCGCGGCGAGAAGGCGCTGAGCTATGCGACGGGCGGGAACGTCGTCGCCGATTTCCGCGGCGACTTCGGGATGGTCATCCTGTACTCGATGACGAAGCCGGAGAACGCCGGGAAGGCGCTGGAAATCATCCGGGCCGAGCTGGCGGAGGCGCTGAAGTCGGGCGTCACGGCCGAGGAGCTTGAGGCGTTCAAGAAGTCGCGGGCCAACCAGGTCGCCCAGGGGCGCGCCGACGATGGGCGCCTCTCCGGCACGATCGTCCAGCTCCGGATCGCCGGGAAGGACTTCGGGTTCTGGACCGAGCTCGACACGGCGGCCGAGAAGCTCACGCTGGACGACGTCAACGCCGCGCTCCGCAAGTACATCGACCCGTCGAAGATGGCGCTCGTGCAGGTGGGCGACTTCGCGGGCGGCGGGAAGAAGAAGAAGAAGGAGGACGGCCAGGAAGGAAAGTAGCGGGGGAGGGAACCCGGGGGCGCCCCGGGCGTCCAAGGTCCGGACCCCGACGAGGATCCCCCCGTGAAGACCCTGGCCATCGCCGCGCTGTTCGCCCTTTCCGTGCCCGTCCTTGCCGGGGATCCGTCCCCGGAACGCTTCGCCGTCCTCGTCCGCCAGCTGGCGGCGGACGACGCGGAAATGCGGCAGGCCGCGCAGGAGGAGCTGTCGGCGCTCGACGAGTCGTGGCGGGGCCGGCTCGATGAGGCGTTGAAGGCGGCGGCGGACCCGGAGGCAGCGGCGCGGCTGCGGGAAATCCTGCAGGGGCTCGGCCGGCCGCGCTGGGTCTTCACGCCCGAGAAGGCGCTGGCGGAGGCGAAGCGGTCGGGCCGGCCGGTCGTCGTGGTGTGCGCGACGGGGACGCCGGACACCGCCCGCCTGGCGGCGGCGTCCAGGCTCCTGTCGCAGACGCTGGCGCCTGCGGAGACCGTGAAGCTGCTGCGCGAGCGGTGCGTGCCGCTCTGGGTCGACCTCGCGTCCGCCGCGGGCGAAGGCGTGGAGCAGCGGCTCGGCAACTTCTGCCCCGACACCGACGAGGGCCGCGCGCTGGTGGACGAGGGCAGCGAGGAGATGGCCGTCGAGACGATGGTGTGTACGGCCTCCGGGAAGGTCGTCCACGCGTTCGGGGGCTGGTGGTCGGCGGAATTCTGGCGCGCCGAGGTGGAGAAGGGCCTGGCCTGGGCCGTCGCGGGCGAGGAGAAGGCGGCGGCCGCGCGGAAGGAGTCGCACGACGCGATCCTGGCGGAGGCCTCCCGGCTTGACGAGGAGGTCAAGGCCGGCGGCGGCAAGGACCCCGCCCGCGCCCACCGCGCAGAATCGCTCCACACGCTTTCGCGGCGCTACGCCGGATACTCCCACTCGAAGATCGGCCGGGAGCTGGCGCCGGCCGTCGAGGACGCCGTCGAGGATTTCGTCGGCCGCGAATTCAAGTGCGGGTAGGACGCGCGGGGCGTCCTTAGAATGATGGCGTGGACCCCGAAGCGCCTGCCCCCGATGCCGTGCCCGCCCGCCGCGGCGGCGGCCCGTCGGGCGCCGTGATCGTCGTCGCCTCGCTGGCGATCCTGATCCTCACCTCGTGGCTTGCCGTGAAGTTCTACATCCCGACGATCCGGGTCGATCCGAGACGCGGCGCCGTGGGCGGGACGCTGAAGCAGCTCGGCGTGACGTTCGGGCTCTACGAGTCGAAGTACAACGGCGGCACGACGGACCCGTCGCTGCTCGGGGCCTTCGCCAGGGAGACGTTGGTCTCCGGCGGCGACGCGGCCCTCACGTGCCCGGGGTGCGGCCGCGGCTTCGTGTACCTGCCGGCCGAGGGCTCCTGCGTCACGCCCGGCGGCACCGCCTGGTCGTGGAAGGACGGCCTGATCCGCGACGGCGCGCCGCCCGACCTACCGATCGTGTGGCACCGCTGCCCGAACTTCGCAGGCGACAACTTCGTCCTCTTCTACTCCGGGCGCGTCGAGAAATTCCGGTCGGGAAGCGCCGAGGACGAGTACCTGCTGAAGCTCGAGAATCCTGGGCCCGTCTGGAAGTAGGAAGGCGCCCCTACTTCTTCGCCGGCCGGATCCGCGCAAACTGCCCGAATGGGACCTCCGACGGCTTCGTGCCGTCCTCCCACTTCACGACGCAGCCTTTGTCCGTCTTCGAGACCACGCTTCCGGGGAACATCTGCGGCTTGCCGTTCCAGCACGCCAGGACGCGCTCGCCGGGGGCGATCTCGGCGGCCGTCGCCACGGCAATGAGGTCCGCGGTCGACAGCGACCCCGTGTCGCCGTCCGCGTACTTCACCGCGTGCACGCCGGCGTCCACCGACGTCACCTCGGCCAGGTACCAGGCCCTGCGCCACCGCGCAGCGACCGCGTCGCCCTTCGCAAGCGCGCGCGGCGCGAGCGCCGCGAACTCCGGGGGAGGCGGGGCCGCCCCCTCCGCCGGCGGCCGGGCACGGTCCGCCGTCACCCACTCGTCGTCGTCCCCCTCCTCGCCCTCGTAGTGCACGTAGTAGAAGTCGTCCTCCTCCTTCGTCACCGTCGCCAGGAACCACTGCCCGGGACGCCACTCGACTTCGTACCGCTCGCCTACCTTGAGCTTCTTCCGCTCGATCGGCCGCACCTTCTCCGGGCCCACCCACTCGTCCCACTTCGCGTCCCATCCGAGGTAGTGGATCCGGCACTTCCCGTCCTTCACCGCGAGCACCTGCGACACGTACCACTTCCCGTCCCGGTCGCACGCGTCCACGTAGTCCCCGACCTGCCACCGCCCCTCCGCCTTCGCAGGCGCCGGCTTGTCCGGAGCCACTTCCCGCAGCACCCACCCCGCGTCGAACCCCTCTCCCCGCTTCCCACGGCACAGCTGGTTCTCCCGGAACTTCATCTCGTCGTGCGCGAACGCCTCCGCTTCGCCGAACGTGATCTTCCCGTCGCGGTTCCGGTCCACCGCGCCGTCGCCCGCGAGCGCCGCGATGAGCGACTCCGTGAACGTCCAGTGCGATGTGGACGTGTTGGAAGCGGCCGCGGAAGGAAGGCACGCGGCGCGCACGGAGGATTTCCCGGCGAAGTGGTCAACGACGCGGCCGAGCGCGCCGGAGTGGCAGCAGTCCCCGATCAGCAGCAGCCGCGAGCCCTTCCACTCCTTGTCGAGCACCGGGAAGATCTCGTCCACGTCGAACGCGGTGGCGTAGTCCTTGAGGTCCACGTCGTAGCAGGCGAGCCAGGTCTTCTCCTTGCGGCTGAGGCCGTGGCCCTGGAAATAGAACACGAACGTGCTGCCCTCGCCGCCGCGGCGCGCGAGCGCCACGAACTCCTTCCGCATTGCGGCGAGCGTGGCTTCCTTGTCCTTCAGGAAGACGACGTTGCCCGCGGGCACGCCGCACGCCTTGAGCTGGGCGACGAACGCGTCGTCGCGGCGCTCGTCCTTGAACGCGGCGAGGCCGTCGCCGGGCCACTCGATGATGCTCGCGACGAAGACGAAGGTGTCCTGCGGGTTCCAGGCGCCGGGGTCGCCGGCGGCGGCGAAGCGGGGGAGGAGGAGGGCGGCGGCGAGGAGGGTTCTGCGCATCGGTGGCTCCCGGGAAGGTGAGGGGGGATGATAGCGGAATAGCGGTGGACTGCCGCGCGCGGCGCCGATCTACTGGGCGCACTCCAGGAGGGGACCCGCCATGAAACGCCTCGCCGCCGCGCTGGTTGCCGTCGCGCTCGTCTCGTGCTCGTCGCCGTCGCGTGGGCCCGAGCGTCCGGCCCCCGGCGTCGAGTCGCTCTGGCCGCTTCAGCCCGGCGCGTCGGCGCTCGGCGGCGCGCTGACCGTCGCCTCGGCCGCGTGGAACGCGGAACAGGGGGCGTGGGAGGTCGTCCTGCGCGCTCCCGGCGCGGAGTCCGCCGGGTTCGTGCGCGCGCGATGGTTCGCGGACGCCACCCTCCGCCGCGAATTCCGCACCGGCGGCGACGGCTGGCTCGCCGTCCGCGCGCCGGCCGGGGGCGAAACCCGCCTCCTCCTCCCGGCGCCCTATCCCTTCGCCACGACCCTCGGCCTCGACGTCGCCGCGGACCGCCCGGCGCCCGCCCCGGGCGAGGGCCGCGCCCTCCCCGGCCGCCTCTCCGTGACACCAGAGCAGTCCGCCCGCCTCGTCTTCTTCTCCTACCCCGACCTCACCCTGCGCCAGTACGAAAGCGCGAAACACCCCTCCGCCCCGAAGCTCGCCGTCTGGCGCGACTCGAAAGGCCGCGTCGTCGCCGCGCTGGAGATCCACGTCCGCCGCGACGCAAAGGCGGCGGGGAAGGGCCTCTCGTTCCTGCACACGAACGGCAAGCCCGTGATCGGGCGGAGCCTACTTTACGCCGACTCGAAGCTCGGCGCGCCTTCGGAGGACCGGCGCGACTTCGTGATCTTCCGGCAGGCCGACGGACGCGAGGTCGCCGTGCCGTGGAAACCCCTCCTGCGGAACGCGTCCTTCCTCGGCGCCTGCGAGGCGGGCGCCGGCGGGCTCGACGCCGCCGCGCTCGGCGACTCCGCAACCCTCGCTTCCTTCGCCGAGGACGGCGCCGCCGAGACCGAGACCCTTCCGCTCGAGCCCCCCTGCCGCTCGATGGCGAACCCGACCGCGGGGTCGCTCTCGTCCGGCGCGCCCGTCGTCTGCGAGTACTCGGGCCGGCGCGCACAGCGGTGGACGATCCGCACGGACGACGACATGACGTTCACGCCGGCGGCCGGCACCCCGGCGGGGACCTCCTGCAGCGGTACCCTCCCCGCGGGGTCCGGCACGGCCCAGCTTGGCACTCTCCGCGCGTCGCGCGGCGGCATGCACCAGTTCTTCTACGAGAGCGAGGACCTCACCACCGACCCCGCCTGCGAAGACCGGCTGCTCGCCTCCGACGGCCCCGAGTGCCCCGGCGACGCCGCGTCCGCGCCCGAAGCCGGGATCCTCAGCGACGCCGAGCGCGCCTGCTCCTCCGAAGTCCCCGGCTGCGTCTCCCGCCCCGTCGGCGGCGGCCTCGTCGAGCTCGTCATCCCCTGCGCCGCGTCAGGCGGAACACGCTTCGTCCCCGTCGCCCAGAAGGACCGCGACCCCGGCTTCGTCGCGGTCGCGTGCGACGGGGAAGGGCGGGCCGACGACACGACGTTCCTGGCGGTGCCGTGGGACGAAGAGGAGGTTTCGCGCACGTGGTTCGAGATCGACAACGGGCGGGCCGCCGCGCCGCCGCCCGACCCGTGCGCCTGCCGGCCGTGCCGGCTCGTGGTCGTCTCGGGCGGGCTGTGGAACCGCCTGGCGGCCGGGGGGAGCATGGACGACGTGAAGCGCGAGCTGGACGGCGTGGCGCGGGACGAGTTCGACATCCCGCCCGCGCGGGCCGGTCGGCCGGACGAGGCGAAGCGCGCGCGGCACGAGGCGCTGATCGGGGCGCACCCGCTTTACGACGAGAACAGCAGCGAAGGGTTCCGCACTCTCGACACGGCGATCTGCGCGGCGCGCCGGTACGCCGCCGCGATGGCCGCCGCCAACCCCGATCCGCATTTTCATGTCGTCATCTACGACGACCTCGACGCCGGCGGCTCGCCCGCCACCGTCCTCAACCACACGGGGAGGGAGTGGCGCCGCCTGACCGGGTACCGCACCACGCGCCCGCGCGGCGGAAAGGACCTCTCCGCGCACTTCGGGAACTGCCACAAGTGGCACGAGGTGATGTTCATCTACCACGGCAGCAGCGGCGCGTTCCACGCCGTGGTCGAGGACTTCAAGCGGATGGTCCGGACTCCGGTCCGCCGCCTCGTGTTCTGGTCCTGCTGGGGCGCGGAGAACATCGACGTTGCCGGCGCCGATTTCATCTCCCTGAAGAACCACCTCGTCGCCAGCCGCTGCAACTGCCCGCCCCGGCGAGCAGGCGCCCCGCCGCGCGGCGCCGCCCACCCGCCCGGCGCCTGCACCGCGTGCCCCGCCAATCCGGATCACTGCCCCTACGAGGGGACCGAGATCGTCACGGCGGGCCGCTTCAACGTGGACGCCCGCCTCCGCGACAACGACGAACCGCGCCTGCGCTCCATCTCCATCCCGCTCGGGATCGACTTCCGCGCCGGCCGCTGGAGCCTCAATTCTCCGGACGGGACCGTGCGCATCATTCACGTCTCGCCCGCGGGAGACGTCACGGTCACCGAGGCCGCCCGCCCCGGGACCGTCTTCGGCGACACCCCGCTCGGCACCGACGCTTCCCTGCGCCGCTCCGGCATCCGCCGCAACTGGGCGCGCATCGCCGACGGCCTCTCCGGGACGGCGCAGCAGGCGCTCAGGGAGAGGCTCGACAGGGTCTATCCGCCCCGCTGATCGCTACTTCCGCCTCCGCGAGCCCGCCAGCGCCAGCAGGATCAGCGAGCCCACCACGGCGACGACAAAGCTCCGGAGGCTCCACGTGAACCTTACCTCGCGGCCGCCGATCAGCTCGAGGATCAACCCGCCGAGGATCGCTCCGACGATCCCGACGACCATGTTGTAGAAGCAGCCGCGAGGCTCGCGGTCGCCCACCAGGCCGCTGGCGACCCAGCCGGCGAGCGCGCCGAAGATCATCCACGAGAGAAGGCCCACGGTGCGCCTCCTGAAGAAGGTCCCCTGAGTTTACGCGCGACCGGCGGCGGGCGGCACGCGTCCTTCGTGCCCGCTCGCCGCCGTCGCCACGGATTCCTTGACGCGGGGGCCGGGCCGCGTGAGATGGTCGACGACATGAAACCACTCGAGCGCCGCAACGCCATCCTCGCCGCCGCGAAGCCGGTCTTCGCGCGCCGGGGCTACCACCACGCCTCCGTCGACGACATCATCCGCCGGGCGGG
Organism: Planctomycetia bacterium; assembly: GCA_020849035.1. Classification (GTDB taxonomy): domain Bacteria; phylum Planctomycetota; class MHYJ01; order WSZJ01; family WSZJ01; genus WSZJ01. Next base: position 30,521 of record JADLHC010000127.1, on the reverse strand, counting down.
GATAGCCCGCGGGACGTTTTACCTCTACTTCCCGGGCAAGCGCGAAGTGTTCGCGACGCTGCTCGACGAGCTCATCAAGGAGCTGGGTGCCGTGGTCCGGCCCGTGGTCCTCGGGCCGGGCCGGCCGGATCCGCTGGTGCAGGTGAGGGACAACGTGGCGCGCGTGCTGGACACGTTCGTGAACGAGCCGGAGCTGTCGCGGATCCTCTTCCACGAGGCGGGGGCGCTCGACGACGAGTCGCGCGCGGTATTCCGGACGTTCCTCGTCCACGTGCGGGACATGATCAAGCAGTCCCTGCGGAGCGGGCGTGCGCTCGGGATCGTGCGGGGGTGCGACCCGGACGTCGTGTCGGCGTGCGTGCTGGGCTGCGTGCGCGGAGTGGTCGAGACGATCGTCCAGGAACGGCGGAAGGGCCTGTCGACGCTCAAGGTTGCCGAGGAAGTCGTCCGGTTCGGCCTGACGGGCGTCCTCGCGGGCCGCAGGCTGCCGTAGCGCGCCCGGCCTCCGCGGGCGGCTTCCGGCCCCTCCCCCGCGTCAGGAAATGACCGTTGACCCGACTAGACTGACATGTCAGTCTAGTCCCCTTCATCATCCCCGAAGGGAGTCCCGCATGGCCACCGTCTCGCCGCCGCGACACTACCGCGCCTACCGGCCCCGCCCCTTCACCGCCGCCGAACGCAAGGACGTCACGATCCTCTTCGGCGGCCTCACCTGGAAGCACGAGCGCCTCGTCCAGGCAGCCCTCGAGAACCAGGGCTACAAGGCGCTTCCCCTGCCGAACATCGAGCGCGTCGACCTCGACGTCGGCAAGGAGCTGACCGACGTCGGCGCCTGCTGCCCCACCACGTTCACGACCGGGAGCCTCGCCCGCTTCCTCCGGGACAAGGCGAAGGAGATCGGGCCCGAGGCTGTGAACAGGAACTACGTCTACATGACCGCCGGCTCCTGCGGGCCCTGCCGGTTCGGGCAGTACCACGAGTCCTACACGATGGCGCTGGACGGGATCGGCCTGAAGGAATTCCGGCTGTTCCTGCTCGACCAGACGGAACTCGACCAGGGCGCCGCGGCGGGCGGCGGGCTCGAGATGAACATGGCGTTCTCGCTGGGCCTGGTGTGGGGGATCCTCTGCGGCGACCTCATAACGGACCTCGAGTACCGGACGCGCCCCTACGAGGTGGTGCCGGGCGCGACGGATGCGGCGGTGAAGGAGGCGGTCGAGCGGATGTACCAGGCCTTCCGCAGCAGGCCGAACCGGGGCAGGAAGTGGGGCGCCCTGGCCTGGACTCTCTTCTCCCGCTACTACACGAACGCGCTGAAGGACGTGCGGAGGATCTTCGAGAAGGTGGAGGTGGACCGGCTGCGCGTGAAGCCGCGCGTCAAGATCACCGGCGAATTCTGGCTGCAGACGCACGAGGGAGACGGGAACTACGACATCAAGCGCTGGCTGGAGCGCGAGGGGGCGGAGGTCGTGCCGCCGCCGATCGCGGTCTGGCTGGACTACCTGATCGGGCTGGCCCTCGCGGAGCTCGAGGAGAAGGCGGAAACCGACCCGAAGGCGAGGAAGAAGGTGCGGATCGTGAAGCTCCTCCAGAAGGCCTACACGTGGAGCTACAACCGCCTGCGCGGAGCGCTCTCCGGAATCCCGGCCGAACTGCCGGACCAGAAGGTCCTGCAGGAGCTGGCGCAGCCCTACTATCACTTCCGCCTGAACGGCGGAGAGGGGTACATGCTGGTCGGCAAGGCGCTCTACGCGCACCGGAACAAGCACGCGCACATGATCTGCGAGCTGTCTCCGTACTCGTGCATGCCGAACACCATGTCGGTCGGCGCGATGGCGAACGTGATGGGGCAGCACCCGGACCTCCTGTACTCCCCGATCGAGATCAAGGGCGACGCGGAGGTGCACGCGCTGTCCCGCTGCCAGATGGTGTTGACGGAGGCGAAGAAGCGGGCGCAGAGGGAGTTCGACGAGGCGGCGGCGAGGACAGGGCTCACGCTCGAGAAGGCGCGGGAGCTGGAGTCGAAGCGGCCGGGGCTGCGGAGCGCGATGGCGCCGTTCCCGCACCACGGCGCGGCCGGCACGGCGGCCAACCACCTGATCGAGCTGGCCCGGAGGTCGCGGTGATCCTCGGCGTCGACGTCGGGAGCACCACCTGCAAGTACGCCCTCGTGGACGGCGACCGCGTCGTGGCGAAGGCGTACGAACGGCACAACACGAAACAGGCCGAGAAGGTGCTCGAGTTCCTGGTGAACCTGGAAAGGGACCACGGCCTTTCCCCCGGGCGGGACCGCGTCTTCTTCACCGGCTCCGGCGCAGGCCTGCTGGCGCCTCACGCCGGCGCCAAGGCGTACCAGGAGGTCGTCGCCGTCGCTGCCGCCGTCGAGAAGCTGCACCCCGACGTCCGTTTCGTGAGCGAGATCGGCGGCGAAGACATGAAGACGATCTTCTTCACCGTCGAGGGAGAGGCGCGCAACAAGCAGGTGCTCATGCAGAGCGCCTGTTCGGGAGGTACGGGGACGTTCGTGGAGAAGACTGCCCGGAAGCTGGGGGTCCGGACCGAGGCCCTGGCGGAGATGGGCTACGGCGGCCGCACCCTCCACAAGCTCTCCAGCAAGTGCGGGATCTTCGCCGAGGCCGACGCGAACTCGCTCGTCAAGGCGGGCATCCCGAACGAGGAGATCATCGCGTCGCTCTTCGAAGCCGTTGTCTACCAGAATCTCTCGACGCTGACGAAGGGCAACACGCCGATGCCGCAGGTCCTCCTCCTCGGCGGCCCGAACCTCTTCTTCCGGGGCCTGCGCGAGGCCTGGGCCGTCCACCTGGGGCGGCTCTGGAAGGAGCGCGGCGTCGAGCTGCCCGCGGGAAAGTCTCCCGAGGACCTGATCGTCGTTCCCGGGGACGCGGTGTACTACGCGGCCCTCGGATGCGTCGAGCTGGGCGGCGCCGAGCAGGCCGGCACGGGCGTGTACGCGGGGGTCGAGAAGCTCCGGTGGTGGATCGAGGTCGGCCAGCACGAAGAGAAGAAGAAGGCCGGGCGCGCCGCCCTCTGGGAGGAGCAGGAGGAGCTGGAGCGCTTCCGGGCGGAGTTCGTGAAGCCGCCGCCGCAGTGCGTTCCTCTCCGTGGGGACACCGTCGTGATCGGGTGCGATTTCGGCTCGACCACGGCGAAGGCGGTCTGCATCACGCCCGACCGGGAGTTCGTGCATTCTTGCTACTCACTCAGTCGAGGCAACCCGATCGAGGACGCAAAGGCCCTCTTCCGGCAGGTGCGGGAGGGGATCGGCGACGCGAAGATCGTCGGCCTCGGCCTGACGGGCTACGGGAAGGACCTCCTCAAGGACATCCTCGGCGCCGACTGCGCCGTCGTCGAGACGATTGCCCACGCCTCCGCGGGCCTGCATTTCTTCCCGGACGCCGACTGTATCTGCGACGTGGGCGGCGTGGACGTGAAGATCATGATCCTGGCGCAGGGGACGGTCGTGGACTTCCGCCTGAATTCGCAGTGCTCCTCGGGCAACGGCGCGTTCCTGCAGGGCGTCGCGGAGCGGTTCGCGATCCCGCTCGGCGAGATGGCCGACCGGGCGTTCTCCGCGCAGGCGATGCCGCAGCTTTCCATGGGATGCGGCGTGTTCCTGCAGAGCGACATCGTGAACCAGCAGCGGAAGGGCTGGCAGGCGGACGAGATCCTGGCGGGGCTGTGCGGCATCCTGCCGCTGAACGTCTGGATCTACGCCGGCGGGCTCAACAACCTCCACACCATCGGGAGGAAGTTCATCCTCCAGGGCGGGACGCACCGGAACCTGGCGGTGGTGAAGGCGCAGGTCGACTTCATCCGCTCGAAGATGCCCCACTCGGAAGTCGTCGTGCACCCCTGGTCCGGCGAAGCCGGGGCCATCGGCGCCGGGCTCGTCGCGCTCGAGTGGTGGAAAGCCGGCGGCAGGAGCCGGTTCCGCGGCTACGAGACGATCGAATCGCTCACGTACAGGACGACGACGTCCCCGAAGACCGTCTGCAAGTGGTGCCCGGTGGATTGCCAGCGCTCGTTCATCGACGTCGAGTTCCCGGGCGCCGAGGGCCGGTCGTGGAGCAAGGTCCCGCTGCAGCCCGGCTGGCAGCGGGTCATCGTGAACAACTCGTGCCCCAAGGGCCTCGTCGAGGACGTCGACGAGATGAAACTCGTCAAGGCGGAGATGGAGACGACGAAGGCTGCATATCCCAATGTTGCGGACCTGGTTCGGAAGGAGGCCTTCCGCACCGTCCACGCCGCGGCCCGCTAAGGACCGTTCGAAGCTCCGCGTCGGGATCCCCAGGGTCCTCAACGTCTGGAGCACGCACCGGTTCTGGACCGCGTTCCTCGAGGCGCTGGGAGTCCGCCCCGAGAACATCGTCTACAGCTCCGACACGTCCGAAGACCAGGGGCGCGAGTTCGGAAAGGGCCGCGGCGCCGTCGACTGCTGCTATCCGGTGAAATGCATGAGCGGCCACTACGGGGAACTCGTCTTCGGCCAGCGCCGGAAGCTCGACGTCATCCTGAGCCCCATCATCTACACCCTTCCCTCCTTCCTTCACGGGCACGTCCAGGGCTCGTTCTCCTGCACCCGCGTCGCGGCGGGCCCGGAGAACATCAAGTCCGGGTTCCTCAAGGAGGCCGACGTCTTTTCCGGGAACGGCATCCGGTACGCGAGCCCCTTCGTGTCGTTCGCGGAACGCGCCCTCATGCCGCGCCAGATGGTCAAGGGGCTGGGCGACGTGCTGGACCTGGACCTGGAGGAGGCGACGAAGGCCGTGGACGCCGGCTTCGACGCGCTCGACGAGTTCAACGCGAGGATGCGGTCGAAGAGCCGCGAGATCCTCGAGTCCTGCGCCCGGGAGGACAGGCCGTGCCTGCTGGTCCTGGCGCGGCCGTATCACATGGACCCGGGGATCGGCCACGAGATCGAGGTGAACGTCCAGGCGAGCGGCTTTCCCATCCTCTGGATGCAGTACTTCCCGCTGGACTCCGACCTTCTGGAATGGGTGTTCCACGACGATCTCAAGTCCGGCGTCATCCGGAACTGCTTCGACATCTCGGACGTCTGGCCGTCCTCGTACAGCGCCAACACCAACGAGATCCTCTGGGGCGCCAAGGTGGCCGCCCGCCTGCCCTGGATCACCTGCGTCCTGCGCCTCTCCAGCTACGAGTGCGGCATGGACCAGCCGACCTACACCCCCGTCCAGAAGATCGTGGAGGGGGGCGACACCCTCCTGTTCAAATTCGGGGACCTGGACTCGACAAAGCCGTCGGGAAGCGTGCGGATCCGCGTGGAGACGATCGTCCACTACGTCCGCAAGTCCTCGAGCGACATCATTGCCCGGAAGCGCGCCCGCCTTCCCGCCGACTGCCCCCTCCTGCCGCGCCGCTGATCGGGCGCCGCGCCGGGGAGGGCGCGCAGGTCCGGTCGCGCTCCTCCTGTTCGCGGCTCAGGCGCGCTCCCCGGGGCCGAGGATGGCACGGCACCGTCGGAAGTGCTCTTCCTGATCGCGAGAGTAAGTCGCGCCGCGGAGGTCCACGAGGTACCAGTCTGCGCCACGGACATTCGCGCCGAGCAGGTTGACGCGGCGCAGGTCGGCCCGCTGCAAGTCCCCGCACTCAGCCTCCGGGACCGAGTACTCATGGGTTACGCAACCCTGGACTTCGACCGATCAGAGCAGTGCGGCGAACTCTCCGAGCCGCTTCACGGTCTCCGCGAGCTGCTGCCTCGCCAGCGCGTCGAGGAAGTCCTCCACGCTGAGCGGCGGATTCCTCAGCGCCGCGCGCTGGTCCCGGGCGGCTGCGACCACTGCTCCGGGTGCCAGGTCAAGCAGGTGCGTGAGAAAGACGTCCGGGTGCTGTGCCTCGATACCGAAACGGGAGAGTGCGGCCTCGGGGTAGTCGGCGACGTTGTAAGTAACGATGACCGAGGCCCCCGCCTTGACGGCCGCGGCCAGGACGTGGCGGTCGTCCTCGTCGGGGAGCTGGAGTCCCGGAATCAAGGACTCGTAGCCTGAGACGACGCAATCCCGGACGTGCGCATCCATCAGGTCCCGCGTCCTCTCCAGCCGCTCGCGGGTCAGGTCGGGCCGGTCGCGCAGGACGCTTCGGATCCATTCTTCATGGATGTCTCGCGACCATCGGGCCCGGAAGAGGTCGGTCATGGCCAGGCGCATGAGCAGATCACGCAGAGGCGCCGGATAGAGGACGCACGAGTCATAGAGCGCCGTGAAGGTCGCGAACATCAGTACCCGAGTCCGAGGTCCTGGGCTTCGCTCGCCAGCTTGTCGAGCGCCTCCTTGCGGCTCAGGTCGATCGCGGTCTTGAACCGCATGAGGTCTGCGTAGAGGACGCGACGGTGCGTGCCGACCTTTCGAAACGGGAGCTTTCCGTCCTCGAGGAGCCCGATGAGAAACGGGCGGGAGATGCCAAGCAGATCCGCGGCCTGCTGGGTGGTCAACTCCGCATGAATGGGGATGAGCGTGACCGCGTTTCCTTCCGCCATCTCGGCCAGCAATTCGACGAGGAGGCGCACGGCGGACGCCGGCAGGGAGACGGTGTCCCTCGAGTCGGGGAGCTGCACCTTGAGCGGCTTCGCGAGGAATGGGGCCAGCCGTCGGCTGGAGTCCTTGGCGAGCGTGGACTCGTCGGGGGTGGGGGAGACGGGGGTGTGGCTGAGGAGCGTAGTGTTCATGGGGTGGAGACTAGCAATTATTCGCAATAAACGCAACAGCCGAAGTGATCGAAACCACAGTCGGACGTGTGACCTGCAAGCTGTGGCAAAGCACCTGCAACTTCAACTCTACGCGCTCCAGACTCAAATCGAGGAAGAGGCTCCCCGGCTTGGACTACTTCGCAGGTGAACAGCAGAGGTTTGCGAACTCCGTCACGCCGTGCACGTTGAGCGCCAGCGCGGTTCTCAGTTCCTCGAGATTCTCGACTCCTCTACCACTGCCCGGACTTGGAGAGCAGTAACTTCACGTCGCCATCGCAGATCCATTGGTACGCGCTCTCCGCGATGGGGTCCAGGAGGGTTTCTGCTCGCTCACGGGCCTCAATCCAGGACTCCGGGTCAAGAATACAGATGAACTCCGCCGGCCGGCCGGTTCGCTGGACGCCGAGCGAGTGCGCTCCGACAGAAAGTGTCAGCGTACAGCCCCGAATCGAAGCTACGAAGGGCTGCGAGTGAAGCTGGAGATGTGATCCGGCTGGTGAGCGCGAGCAGGTCTGGAACACGGAACAGAGTTGCCTGAGATCTTCCACCGAGAACCCGAATAGGCGAATCAGCGGGCAATCCTCTGAGCCGTCAGCAAGGAACTCGAGCTGCATGACTTGCTCCGGTCGGTGTTCAGACGAGTCAGGGTGGGTGGGCAAAGCGATGAAGAGCCTACAAGCTTTGGAATTGGCGGTCACTTCCAGTTCTTCAGCTCTTCCAGACTCTTCTCCACCTTCGCGATCTGCTCGTCGAACTCCTCGAGGCGCGCGCGCTCCTTGGCCACGAGCTCCTCGGGCGCGTTCTTGACGAACTTCTCGTCCTCGAGCTTCCTGCGGATGCTCGCGGCCTGGTCGGCGGCCTTCTTCTTCGCGCCCTCGAGGCGTTCCTTCTCCTTGGCGGGGTCGACGAGGCCGGCGAGGGGGATGAAGAGTTGGGAGCCGGCGACGACCTGGGTGGCGGAGGACGGGGGAGGGGCGATGCCGGCGCCGATGTCGAGTTTGGTGAGGTTTGCCGAGTCCTGCACGAGCTGCGCGTGTCCCGCGAGGGCCTTTGCCGTCGTGGCGTCGGGGGCCGACAGGGCGGCGGCGAGGGCCTGCTTGGGCGGGATGTTGTACTTGGCGCGGACGTCGCGGACGGCGCGGACGATCTCCATCAGCGTCCCTGCGGTCTTTTCGATGTCGAGGTCCACTCGGGCGGCGTCGGCTTTGGGCCACGCGGCGATCATGACGCTGTCCTCGCGCTTCGGGTCGAAGGCGCGGAGGGACTGCCAGATCTCCTCGGTGACGAACGGCATGATCGGGTGGAGGAGCCGCGTGAGCGAATCCAGCACGTGCAACAGCGTCGCACGCGCCGCGGCGCCGTCGGGGCGCGCCAGGCGCGGTTTCGCCAGCTCGATGTACCAGTCGCAGTACTCGAACCACGCGAACGCGTAGAGCTGCGCGGCGGCGTCGCCGAATTCGTACCTCTGCAGCGCGGCGTCCACCGCGCGGATCGTCGTGTTCAGGCGCGAGAGGATCCAGCGGTCCTCGAACGCGAGCCCGGGGATCGCGTCGCCGTTGGCGAGCGCCGCGGCGCCGGCGAGCGCGCCGGCCTTGTCCGCGCCGTCGAGGGACATGAGGACGAAGCGGGCGGCGTTGAACATCTTCGTCATGAAGCGCTGGCCTTCTTCACCCTTGGTCTTCGAGATGTTCGTGCCGAAGCGCATGTCCTGCGACGTGGTGACGAGGCGGCTCATGGCGAAGCGCGTCGCGTCGGCGCCGTAGGAGTCGAGGAGCGTGAGCGGATCAATGCCGGTGCCCTTGGACTTGGACATCCGCTTCCCGTCGTCCGTCATGATCGTGGGGTGGATGACGACGGTGTGGTACGGCTCCTTCCCCATGAACTCGAGGCCGTTCATGATCATGCGGGCGACCCAGAGGTAGATGATGCCGCGGTCGGTCGCGAGGACGGACGTGGGGTAGAACTTGGCGAGGTCCGCGGTTTTCTCCGGCCAGCCGAGCGTCGCGAACGGCCAGAGGCCGCTGGAGAACCAGGTGTCGAGGACGTCCTCCTCCTGTTTCACGGACGCGCTGCCGCAGTGGGCGCAGTTCTTCGGGTCGGCGATCTCCACCGTGTACGCGTTGCAGTCCAGGCACCGCCACGCGGGGATCTGGTGCCCCCACCAGAGCTGCCGGGAGACGCACCAGTCGCGCGTGTTGTCCACCCAGTCGAGGTAGATCTTCGTCCAGCGCTCCGGCACGAACTTCACGCGGCCGCTGCGCACCGCCTCGGCGGCCGGGGCGGCGAGCGGCTTCATCTTCACGAACCACTGGTCGGAAAGGGACGGCTCGACGATGGTGTCGCAGCGGTCGCAGACGGCGAGGGGGACGACGTGGTCGGTGGTGCCGGTGAGGAACCCCTCGGCCTCGAGGGCGGCGACGACCTGTTTCCTCGCCTCGAACCGCTCGATGCCCGCGAAGCGCCCCGCGTTGGCGTTCATCATGCCCCGCTCGTCCATCACGCAGATCGCCTCGAGGTTGTTGCGCTGGCTGCACTCGTAGTCGTTGGGGTCGTGCGCCGGCGTGACCTTGACCGCGCCGGTGCCGAATTTCGGGTCCACGAACGCGTCCGCCACGACCGGGATCTCGCGCCCGACGAGCGGCAGCCTGATCTTCTTCCCCACGATCGCCTTGTACCGCGCGTCGTCGGGATGCACGGCGACCGCCGTGTCGCCCAGCATCGTCTCCGGCCGCGTCGTCGCGACCGTCAGCTCGCCGCCGCCCACGATCGGGTACCGGATGTGGTACAGCTTCCCCTTGTCGTCCGGCTGGTCCCGCAGCTCGATGTCCGACAGCGCCGTCGTGCAGCGCGGGCACCAGTTGATGATCCGCTTGCCCTTGTAGATCAGCCCCTTCTTGTAGAGCTGCACGAACGCCACGCGGATCGCCTGCGAATACGGTGCGTCCATCGTGAAGCGCGTCCGCGTCCAGTCGCAGGAGCATCCCATGCGCTCGAGCTGCATGAGGATCGTGTTGCCGTACTGCTCCTTCCACGCCCACACCCGCTCCAGGAACTTTTCGCGGCCGAGCGCGTGGCGGTTCGTCTTCTCCTTGCGCAGCTCCTTCTCGACCACGTTCTGCGTCGCGATGCCGGCGTGGTCCGTGCCGGGGAGCCAGAGCGTCTCGAACCCGGACATGCGCTTCCAGCGGGTGAGGATGTCCTGGAGCGTGTTGTTGAGGCAGTGCCCCATGTGCAGGGAGCCGGTGACGTTGGGGGGCGGGATGACGATGACGAAGGGCGTTTTCGGGGAGGCGGGGTTGGCGGTGAAGCGGCCGGCCTTCTTCCAGCCGGCGTAGATTTCGGCCTCGCGCCTGGCGGGCTCGAAACGGGTCGGAATGTCCAAAGCCATGTTCTGTTCTCTCCCTTTCCCTTCCCCTCTCCCTCTCCCATCTCGCGTCGTCGCTGGGGAGCCGGTCGGGGACGCGGCATGATATCTATGCGGAACTCCTGCCGAAAGGTTCGGACTTGGGCCGGGGGCGGGATGAAGCGCAGCTGCCGCCGAAGTTCAGGGAGAGGGTCGAGAGCATTGCGGCGATCTCGAATAGAACCGCACGAGCGGACGCGCGCTGATTGTCGGCGACGGCGCGAAATCGCGGAGCATGGAGAGGAACACGGGGAGGATCAATCCCCTGCGGGCGGAATTCCTGGTGGGTCTTCCCCGGATCGAGGAATGCCGCTTCATCCCCGCGCGTTCACTCTCCCGGCGGTCGCGGCATCTGCCTCGTGGTAGAGTTCCGCGCCCGATGGACACCATACCAACAACCCGCCGCGCCCGGATCAGAACCGCGCGCGGCCAGCTCAGGAGCCCCTCTCGATGCGTCTGATCGCCCCCGTGCTGTTCGTCGCGCTTGCCGCCGGCACCGCCCGCGCCGACGAGTCCGGCTGGATCATGGAGGATTACAAGGGCGCGCTGGAGCTGGGCAAGAAGTCGGGGAAGCTGGTGCAGGTGGACTGGACGGCGGACTGGTGCGGCTGGTGCAAGAAGCTCGAGGCGGAGACCTATTCGGACGCCGACGTGAAGAAGTACCTCGACGAGACGTTCGTGAACCTCCGGATGGACAAGGACAAGAACGAGGAACTCGCCACAAAGATGAACGTCGAGGGGATCCCGGCTCTGCTGTTCCTCGACGGCGACGGCCGCGTCGTCGGCCGCATCGTCGGGTTCCTCCCCGCCGCGCCGTACCTGAAGGCGGTGAAGGAGATCCAGGCGAACGGGAAGAAGCTGGTGGCTGCGGAGGAGGCGCTGAAGAAGGACGGGAAGGATCTGGCGAGCCACCTCGCGGCGGGGCAGGTGTGGGCGGCGGCGGACAACTGGGACGAGGCGGAGCCGCACCTGAAAGCGGTGGTGGACGGGGACGCGGACAACTCGAAGAAGCTCGCGCTCGAGGCCTGGTGGGAGATGGGCAAGCACAGCGCCGGCGCGAACGACGTGGACGGCGTGAAGGCGGCGCAGGAGAAGCTGAAGGGCTGGGATCCGGAGAACAAGGCGGGTCACAACGACAACCTCGCCCTGGCGGCGGGGCGGCTGGACGCGGGCGAGGACATGGAGAAGGCGCGCGGGATGTTCGCGGAGATCGTGAAGGCGTACCCGAAGTCCGACGCGGCGGCGGAGGCGGCGTTCTGGCTCGCGGCGCTCCTCGCGGACATCGACGGCGACCTCGACGCGGCGGCGAAGGCGTTCGAGCAGATGGCGAAGGACTACCCGGACAGCGAGTGGGCCGCGCGGGTGCCGGACATCCTGGAGCAGATCCAGCAGATGAAGGACAAGAAGGGCGAGTAGGACGGCCGTCGACACGGGGAGGCGCGGGCGCGGCTCGCGCCTCCCTCTATCTCAGGCGGGGAAGTACTCGCGGAGTTTCTTCAGCGACTTGCGGCCGGCCTCGACGGGCTTCCTGTCGCAGGTGTACAGCTCGAGGGTGAGCGGCCCCTCGTACCCGGTGCGGGCGAGCGCGGCGGAGATCTTCGGCCACGGCATGGTCCCGTCGCCGATCGGCAGGTGATGGTGCCTGCGCCCCCGGATGTCCTCGACGTGGATGTTCCATGTCCGCCCGGCGAGCAGCTCGATGGTCTTCTCCAGGTTTTCGCCCGCGACCTGCGCGTGCCCGAGGTCGAGATTCGCCCCCAGCGTCGGGTGGCCGACGTCCTTCAGCGCCCGGAGCAGCGTCTTCGAGTCGCCGACGAGGAACCCGGGCTCGTACTCCACGCCGAGCCGGATGCCGACGGCCGCCGCGAGCTCGGCCAGCTGCCCCAGCGCTTCCATCGCCGGCTTCCACGCCCCTCGGCGGGCGGGCCCGGTCGTGACGCTGGCGACGGTGGCGCCGATGGCCCACGCGGCGCGGAGGGCGGCCTGCGTGTAGCGGATGCGCGCGCCGACGCGGCCCGGGTCGCGGTCGGAGAGGGCGGGGCCGGGGCCGTCGCGGCAGATGCCGCCGTCGAGGCCCATCGCGGTGTTGATGTTCACGTTGGAGAGGCGCAGGCCCGTGTGCCGCACCGCCGCGGCCGCCGCCGCGACGGTGACCTCGTCGTACGGCCACACGTGCGGCCGGTCCACGAGGATCTCCGCGCCGTCGAAGCCGAGCTTCGCGATTTCGCGAAGGGCCGCCGGCGTGGAGGTGCGCAGGAACGCGTTGGTCGAGTAGGCGAACCAGGGCATGACGTTGCGGCGCGCAGCGCCGCCCCTTTTCCTGAACCTTTTCCTTTCCCTGTCCCCCGGCGATGGAACGGCAGGTTACGGAAAAGGGAAAGGGAAAGGTGGGGGCGGCGCCGCCGCGCCTACGAGGCCGTCGTCCCCTCGATCACGCAGACCTCCGCGGCTGTCGGGACGATCCGCTCCAGGCGCAGCCCCGCCTGATCGAAGATCCGGCGAAACTCCTCCGCCGTGCGTTCGCGGCCGCCGACCAGGAGCATCATCAGGTCCAGCCACTTGCCGAAGCTCGGCGCGTTTCCCGGGGGGAGGACCGACTCGACGACGAGGAGGCGGCTTCCGGGGCCCATGGCCCTGCGGCAGTTGCGGAGGATGGCGACGGCCTCGGGATCCTGCCAGTCGTGCAGGATGTGCCGGAGGACGTAGGCGTCGGCGCCGGGGGGGACGGCCGCGAAGAAGTCCCCGCGGGCGACGTCGAGGCGGCCGGCGAGTCCGGCGCGGCCGAGGGCGGCGGCCGCGCGGTCGGCGACGGCGGGGAGGTCGAACAGCACGCCGCGGGCGGAGGGGTGGCGCCGGAGGATCCCGGCCAGGGCCGAGCCGTTCCCGCCGCCGACGTCCACGACGGTGCGGAAGCGCGAGAAGTCGACGGCGTCGAGCACGGCGCCGGTTTCGTGCCCGTGCACCGAGGTCATCGCGTCGTCGTAGACGCCGTGGCGCTCCGGGTGCGCCGTCATGTACTCGAAGAACGGTGCGCCGAAGCGCGCGTCGAACCCGGGCTTGCCCGTTCGGACGGAGTGGAGGAGGCCGCCCCACGCGTCGTGGAACTCGGCCCCCATCATGGCGGCCATCGCCTTCTGCGAGCCGGGGATGCCGGCTTGGAGCGGGGCGGCGAGCGGGGTCATCGCGAAACGCCCCTCGGCGTCCTCGGAGAACACGCCGGCCGAGGCGAGGGCGCGGAGCAGGCGGTGAAGCGAGCCGGCATCCGCGCCGGTCCGCCGCGCGAGTTCCGCGGCGGACTGCGGCCCCGCGGCGACCTCGTCCGCCAGACCCAGTTCCGCCGCCACCGAAAGCGCCTGCGCGATCCAGGCGCCGCCGAAGACCTGCTTGAAGAACGAGCGAACGTTGTCCTGTCCGGTCATGGGAGTCTTCCTCTCCTGGGTTTTCGGGTTTCGCGGGGAATTCACCGTCCGGACCCGGCGGCCATCGCCGCCGGCACGTGCACGAGATGGCACCCGGCGCAGCTCTCCTGCCCGAACCGCTGCAGCAGCGGCGCCACCTCCTCCGCCGTCACCCGGTCCGACGACAGCGCGTCCCCGGCCTTCTCCAGCAGCGCTTCCATGTCGCGATCGACGAAGTGCCGGTCGCGGCCCGGGTGGCACTCGAGGCAGGTGGAGCGGAGGCCCTGGAACCGGGCCGACAGTTCCTGGAACTGCTTGCGCGCGTTGGCGACCTGTCCCTGGCGGAGGTTGTGGGTGACACCGTTGAGGTTGGCGGAGAGGAGGTGCTTGTACATCCGGAAGTCGACGTCCTTCCCGACCAGGGGGTCCCTGGGGCGCACGGCGGCGAAGTTCCCCCAGCGGAATTTCTGCTGGACGGGAACCAAGCTGGTCGCGTGGCAGGAGTGACACGACTGCCCGACACGGTCGATGGCGGCCATCACGGCCGGGACGTTGCCGCCCTCGAGGGCGGTGCCAAGGGCGTCGACGGATTCGGCGGGGAAGCGGTCGGTCCACTCGGGGACGAGGGCCGCGGCGGCGGCATACTGGGCCTGGAAGTCGCGGAAGGTCGCGCGGGCTCCGTCGCGATCGCCCTCGGAGGTGTCGGTGACGATGCCGGTGAACGCGGCGTCGAGGCGGAGCATGGCGAAGAGGTAGGCGGGTTCCTTGGTGCGGGGAGGGTAGAGGGCGGCGAGGGATTCGGGGACCTCCATGGAAGCCCTGGAGCCGGCGGGAGTTGGGGAAGCGGCCTTCGGTTCCGTCGGTGTGCAGGCGAGGGGCGCGAAGGCGAGCACAGCCAGGGCGAAGGCGAGCTTCATGTGAGTCATCCTAAAATGATGGTATGAAATGGTTTGCGCTGACTTGTGTCGAAGGAGCGAGTGTGTACTCATCAGTACAGATATACTGTACGGTACAGTACATATCTTGTCAACGGCACCACGAGAATTTCTCCGCACTCTCAGCCGCGTCGCTTAGGAGGGCACCCCGTAGGCCGCGAGAAACACGTCGACCGCCTGCTCGACCAGGTCCTTCAACTCACTCTCAGGGGGCGCCTCTCCCCCCGCCAGCATCCGCAGATTGTCCTTCCCGAGGATCATCCCCAGGAAAAACTGCGCCGCCCGCGCAGGATCCTTCATGCGCAACCGCCCCGCCCGCTCCTCCTCCTTCAGGAACTCCGTGAACCCGTCGTACGTCGTCTTCGGCCCGCGCTCGTACCAGCCCCGCGACAGCTCCGGGTCCACGCTCAGGTTCGTGACCGCCAGCCGCTGCTGCATGATCGCCTTCTCCCCGAGGATCAGCTTCCCCAGCGCCACGCCCATCCGGACCAGCGACTCCCGCACCGCCCCGCCGCCCTCCGGCAACGGCGTCATCTCGTCGATCATCCGCCTCGCCAGCGACTCCGTCACCGCCTCCAGCACCCCTCTCTTGTTCCCGAAGAACTTGTAGATCGACGCCTTCGAGCCGCCCGAGATCGCGAGGATGTCGTCGAGCGACACCGCGGCGTAGCCTTTCGTCACGAAAAGGGAGTAGG
Organism: Planctomycetia bacterium; assembly: GCA_020849035.1. Classification (GTDB taxonomy): domain Bacteria; phylum Planctomycetota; class MHYJ01; order WSZJ01; family WSZJ01; genus WSZJ01. The sequence continues at coordinate 15,363 of JADLHC010000127.1, read as the reverse complement.
CCGCGTCGAGGATCGCCTGCCGACGGCGTTCGCCGGGCTTGAGGGTTGGGCCTTTGGAGTTGCGCGGCATCGTCGCTCCGAGGACTGCGGTGGCGGAACGCTAGACGAAGTCCGCGGAGCGGGTCAAGGACTCGCCCTTCGCATCGCCCTGCGGACCGCGTTATGCTTGGGCGTCTCCCGTCGCCACCATTCGAGCAAGGAGCCCGGATGTCGCTTCCCCAGCTTCGCAGCGGCCGCGTCGTGCGCGCCTGGCGCCTCGGGCCGGCGGTGTGCGCGCTGGTCGGCGACTGCCGCAACGTGCAGGCGGCGGAGTTCACGCACGTGCTGTTCGCCGCCGTGCCGCCGGAGTCGAAGGTCCGCATGGCGGTGGTCGCGGAGGTGAACCCGCTCGCGGCCTTCGGCGCGAGCTCGGCGCTGCGCGAACTCGCGTCGCAGTCGGGGGCGAAACTGGACCTGGGGATCGGGGGAAGCGGCTCGCATCACCTCGGGGTGTTCGACCATCGCGGGCACCGGAACCTGGAGTCCTCGGACCGATGGGAGGACGCGCAGGCGTTCGCGAAGCGGGCGCTGGAGATCGCGGGGGAGAGCCTGGGGGTGAGCGGGGCGCCCGAGGAGATCGACCCTTCGCCGCTGGAGCTTGCGCTGGGAAGTTACAGTGAGCCGCCGTCGCTGGCGCTGCGCGAATCGGTGCCGCTGGCGTCCGTCGCGCCGCCCGCGACGGCGGCACCGACCGCCGCGGCCGCGCCGCCGGCCGCGGAGGCCGACAACCCGGAGCGCCTGTTCGCCTCCGTCGCGTCCCTCCTCGCGCTCGACGGCGAACTCGCCCCCGCCGAGCGCAGCCACCTCGGTGTGCTCGGCCGCAGCCTCGGTCTCTCCGGCTCCGCCGCGGACAGGGTCCTCCAGCAGGTCCTCCACGGGAAGAAGTCCATCGTCCTCCCGGGGGCGCCCGAGGGACGCTGGAGGCTCTTCGAGGAGCTCGTCACCGCCGCCGCCGCCGACGGCATCGTCCACCCCACGGAGATCAAGGCGCTCGGCGCCATCGCGTCGAAACTCTCACTCCCGCCCCACGAGCTCCACAGGCGGCTGACCGAGGCGCTGGCGAAGGCGGAGTCGGCGCGGCGCCGGTAGGGGGCGGACCCGGCGCGGCACCTGTTGCGCCTCCCGCCGTTCGGGCTACGATTCGCTCCTTCCCGCCCCCTGGAGGATCCTCCATGCCGCTAACCATCGACGACATCCGCGCCGAGAAGCCCACGGTCGAAGGCATCACCCGTGAATACGCCGGCCTGCACGCCGCGCTCGACCGGGCCGCGACGCCCGACGCCCGCGCCGCCGCCGTGAAGGCGTGGGACGACCTCCGCCGCCGCCTCGAGACCTGGAACGCCCTCGTCGACCTCCGCTTCAACCAGGACACCGGCAACGAGGCTTTCAAGAAGGAACGCGAGTTCAAGGACGAGATCGCGCCGAAGCTGACGGACCTGGAGGTGACGTTCAAGCGGAAGCTGCTGGCGGCGCCGTGGCGGGCGGAGCTGGAGAAGAAGTACGGGCGGCAGGCGTTCGCGCTGTGGGAAGCGGACGTGATGGCGTTCGACCCGGCGATCGAGGCGTCGCTGGTCGCGGAGTCCAAGCTGCAGGCGGAGTACAACGAGCTGTCGGCGTCGGCGAAGATCCCGTTCAGAGGGGAGACGCACAACCTGTCGGGGATCGTGAAGTTCCGCGAGGACGCGGACCGCGCGGTGCGGCACGACGCGGAGAAGGCTCGGTGGGGGTGGTTCGCGGCGAACCGGCCGGCGCTGGACCGGATCTACGGTGACCTGGTGAAGCTGCGGCACGCGATGGCGCGGACGCTCAAGTTCGAGAACTACGTCGGGCTGGGGTACAAGCGGATGAAGCGCGTGGACTACACGCAGCAGGACGTGGAGCGGTTCCGGGCGGAGGTGCGCGAGCACCTCGTGCCGCTGGGCGTGGAGCTGCGGAAGCGGCAGGCGGCGGCGCTCGGGGTGGACCCGCTCATGTTCTGGGACGATGCCGTGCAGGACCGGCTCGGCAACCCGGCGCCGAAAGGCGACCACGACTGGATGGTCGCGCGCGCCACCGAGATGTTCGACGCGATGGGTAAGGACCTCGGCGGCTTCTGGCGCCAGATGACCGCGGGGCGCTTCACAGACCTCAAGAACCGCGAACGCAAGGCCCCCGGCGGCTTCTGCACCGGCTTCCCGACCTACGGCATGCCGTTCATCTACGCGAACTTCAACGGCACCAAGGGCGACGTCGAGGTCTTCACGCACGAGATGGGCCACGCCTACCAGGGCTACAGCAGCCGCAACCAGCCGCTCGCGGACTACCTCTGGCCGACGTACGAGTCGTGCGAGATCCACTCCATGGGCCTCGAGTACCTCACCTGGCCGCACATGGAGAAGTTCTTCGGCGCGGACGCCGAACGCTTCCGCCGCATTCACCTCACGCAGAACCTGCTGTTCATCCCGTACGGCGTCGCGGTGGATCACTTCCAGCACATGGTCTACGCGCGCCCCGACGCGACGCCCGCCGACCGGCACGCGATGTGGCAGGAGTGCGAGCGGACGTACCTCCCGTGGCGCGACTACGGCGACCTGCCGCACGTCGCGGCGGGCGGCTTCTGGCAGTCGCAGCGCCACATCTACCTCAGCCCGTTCTATTACATCGACTACACCCTCGCCGAGACGTGCGCCCTGCAGCTCTGGGTCCGGATGCAGAAGGACCTTCCCGCGACGATGGCGGCGTATCACGCGCTCTGCGCCCGGGGCGGGGAAGCGCCGTTCCAGGAGCTGGCGCGCGGCGCGGGGCTGACGTCGCCGTTCCAGCCGGGGTGCCTGCGCGACGTCGCGGCGCAGGCGAAGAAGGCGCTGGGGGTATAGCGATGCTCGGCCTCCGCAGCGTCGGCTACCACGTCACGGACCTCGCGGGCGCGAAGGCCTGGTACACGAGGGTCCTCCGCGCGAAGCCGTACTTCGACCAGCCGTTCTACGTCGGCTTCGACGTCGGCGGCTTCGAGCTCGGCCTGCTGCCTCCGGAGAAGGGCCAGCCGCTCGGCGCCGGCGGGCAGATCGCCTACTGGGGCGTCCCGAAGGCCGCCGCGGCGTGGAAACGGCTCGTGAAGCTCGGTGCGAAGCCGTTCCACAAGGTCACGGACGTCGGCGACGGGATCAAGGTAGGCGCGGTGAAGGACCCGTTCGGGAACATCCTGGGCGTGATCGAAAACCCGCATTTCAAGGTGAAGGCCGCAAGGTCGTAGGGCGGGCACGACGCGTCCACGAGCGAACGGGGAGGTGAGGTTGAGTTAGCTGCGCTCCAGGATGGTCTCCGTTGCGCTTGCCGCCGTGTCCCTGACGCATGCCGGATGCCGGGAAAAGCGGTCCTACGGACATATCGAAGGGCCATTCTTCGTGTACCAGGAAGTCACCTCCGACGCGGGGGGCTGCGACTCGGTGCTCTTCCATGCTGGTTCATGTGGATCGGGACGTGGTGACCGAAATCGCGGGTCCGGTTCTTGACCGTTGGGCCGTCCATGGGGCTGACCTGATCGTCTTCTACGACAGGAGCGGCGCCAGGCCTGCCGGTCTTTACGCGTACGAGCACGGATCAGGCATTCGCGCTTTGGCGGTGACGGCCGACTTTGCCTGGCGACAGGATGCGGAGGGGATTTCGTTCAACCTGGTATCTGCACCACCGCACCCGAAGATGTCCTGGGCCGAAATTGAGGCCCGACTTGCCCGATAGCGTGCCGCCCGCCATGCGGGAGCTGCCGAGTGGGTTGCCCCGAGGCGGTCCGGCTCCTCGTGCGCGTTTCCCATCCCGAGGCCATGTTCGCGGGTCGTGAGACTGAAGGCAGGACGTTCAAGGTCCGAGTGCCGCGCTCGGCCTGAACTCCCGGGGCCGGCCGTCCGCTCTGTCTGGTAGGATGCCTTCCGGCCGCCTGCGCGGCGGCTGGGGGAGGTGAGTGATGGCGCTCGTGCGCGTCCTTGTCGTCGACGACGACTTGCTCGTCCTCGGGCTCTTCCGCCTGATCCTCTCCTCCGCGGGCGCCGACGTCAGCACGGCTTCCGGGGCGGCCGCGCTCCCGCTGCTTCGCGACGCTTCTTTCGATCTCGTGCTGTCCGATCTGCAGATGCCCGGCATCTCGGGAGTTGAGGTGCTGGAAGAGGCGCGGCGGCGGTGTCCCGGGGCAGTCCGGGTGCTGATGTCGGGCGACCCGGCGGCGCTGGAGCAGGGGGCGGGGGCCGGATCCCCGGTCGAACTCGCGCTGGCGAAGCCTGCCCGATCAGCTGCGCTCGCTTGTCCGCGAGCTGGCGCCCAGGGGCGGCCTCCTCGACGCCGCCGTCGAGGCGATCCGGAGGAGTTACTCCGGGGGATCGGACGCCGTCTTCGTCAAGGACACGGCCGGGAAGTACCTGCTCATGAATGCGGCCGGAGCATCCCTGCTGGGGCGCATTCCGTCCGCCGTCGAGGGGCGGCTCGACGCGGAGATATTCGACAGGCCGACCCTTCTCGAGGAAGTCCGCGCGTCTGATCAGGCTGTCCTGCGGACGCGCCGCCCGTGCCTCTACCTCAACGCGACGCGCGTCTCGGGAGCGCCGAGGCTCTTCCTGAGCGCGAAGTTCCCCGTGGCGGACCACGCCGGACAGCTTCGGGGAATCGCGTGCCTGAGCCGGGACGTATCGGGCCTGGTGGCGTTCGTTCCCGCGGAAGCCGGGGCGCAGGTGGAGCGGCTCGTCGCGGACCTGCGCGCTTTCGCCGCCGTCGCGGCCATGGGGGCGGACTCCATGGCCGTCGAGCGCGAAGACGTCGAGCGCTGCCTCTGGTGCAGCACGGGACACAAGGAGCCGTTCGTGCTCGCGTAGCCGCCTGCCCATCCCGGAATTCCCGTCCCTTATACTGCGGGGATGCCCGCCACCCTCCAGTGCGGCGCCTGCGGCGCGCGCTACCGCCTCCCGAGCTGGCCGCTGCAGCCGGTGCGGTGCAAGTGCGGGCTGGGCGCGAAGCTGCCGCCGTCGGAGGACATGCTCGCCACGCTGCCGCCCCTTCCCCCGCGCCCTCTGCCGGCGCCGAAACCCGGGACGGCGTGGGAGGCGGCGCTGCACGAGGGGCGCGCGGACGCGCCGGAGGCGTTCCTGACGCGGTTCCACGCGGAGCGGCTGGCGCTGCCGCCGGCGTTCGACCGGCTCCTGTCGCTGGACCTCGTTCACGAGATCGAGCCGCACGACTACCAGGTCGCGACCGCGCTCAAGGTCCTGCGCGAGCTCGGCGGGCGCGCCCTCCTCGCCGACGAGGTCGGCCTCGGGAAGACCATCGAGGCGGGGTTCATCATCAAGGAGATGCTCGTCCGCGGCCTCACCCGCCGCGTCCTCGTCCTCGCGCCCGCGTCGCTCGTCACGCAGTGGCGCGACGAGATGGAGGCGAAGTTCGACCTGGAATTCGCGATCCCGGAGGACGAGTCGGAATGGAAGAAGCGGCTCGTCGTCGCCTCCATCGACTCGGCGAAGGGCGCGCGGAACCAGCAGGCGCTTCTCAAGATGCAGCACGAGCTGGTGATCGTGGACGAGGCGCACAACCTGAAGAACCACCGGACGCAGAACTGGAAGCTGGTGAACGCGCTGCGGAAGAAGTTCCTGCTGCTCCTGAGCGCGACGCCGATCCAGAACGACCTGGTTGAGCTGTACAACATGATCACGCTGCTGCGGCCGGGGCAGCTGTACACGCTGGGGCAGTTCAAGGAGGCGTTCCTGGACACGAAGGACCGGCGGAAGTGCAAGGACCCGGAGCGGCTGAAGCAGCTGCTGAAGGCGGTGATGGTGAGGAACCGGCGGACGGAGGTGGGGATCCAGTTCGTGCCGCGGCGGGCGGCGACGGTGAACGTGGACCTGGAGCCGGAGGAGCGGCGGGTGTACGACCTGGCGACGCGGTTCGTGCGGTCGCCGGAGTTCGCGCAGGTGTACGCGGACAACTCGCGGCTGGTGGCGATGGCGATCCTGAAGCAGGTCGGGTCGAGCCCGCAGTCGCTGGCGTTCACGGTGGACGAGAAGCTGACGCCGCGGGCGAAGGACGGGCCGGCTGCGCGGGCGATCGCGGAGCTGCGCGACGCGTGCCACGCGGTGAAGAAGGTCGGGAAGGCGGAGCGGCTGTGCGACGTGCTGCGGCAGGACGCGGAGAAGTGCATCGTGTTCACGCAGTACCGGCGGACGCAGCAGATGCTGGAGGAGCGGCTGACGCGGGAGGGGGTGAGCTGCGTGAGCTTCCACGGGGAGATGTCGCGTCCCGAGAAGGACCGGGCGGTGGCGGAGTTCCGCGGCGAGAAACGCGTCCTGGTCGCGACCGAGTCCGCCGGGCAGGGCGTGAACCTCCAGCACTGCCGCCGCATCGTGAACTACGACCTCCCGTGGAACCCGATGCGCGTCGAGCAGCGCATCGGCCGCGTCCACCGCCTCGGGCAGACGAAGGAGGTGCAGGTCGCGAACATGATCGCGAAGGACACGCTGGAGGTCGCGCTCCTCGACCTCCTCGACCGCAAGATCGAGCTGTTCCGTCTCATCGTGGGCGAGCTGGACATGATCCTTGGCAAGACGCGGGTCGAGGACGACCTCCTGGACATCTACCTGGGCTCGAAGGACGACGAGGAGTTCCGGAAGCGGGTGGACAAGTACGGGGACGACCTGAAGGGTCTCCGGCGCGAGTACGAGGAGGCGAAGGCGCTGGACGCGCGGGTGTTGGACGGCGTGGGCGGCGGGGCGGCGCCGGTGCCACCGCCGGCGGGGACGCGCGCGTGAGCGGCGCGGAGCGTGCGTACCTGTTCCGCCACGTGCTCCTCCGCGATGCGGCGTACCAGCTGCAGATGCCGCGCCGGCGCGGGGAGCTTCACGCGCTCGCGCTGGCGATTCAAGAGGAGCGCGGCGGCGGGCCGGGGGCCTGGGAGGACATGGCGCGGCATGCCGGGGCCGCGCGAGAGGCGCTGGGAGACCCTTCGTTCGCCGCGAAGGAGTGCGACTGCCTGCGGCGCGCCGCCGAGCACGGCGACCGCGTCTACGACCTGCCCGCGGCCCTCCGCTGCTGGCGCCGCCTCGCCGGGTTGCTGCCCGGCGCCGCGCGCGCCGAGCCGCTCTACCGTGCCGGCGAAGCGTCGCGCCTGGCGGGCGACATCAGCGAAACGGCGGGGCTGCTCGAAGCAGCGCTCGCGGCCGCGCCCCGGGACCGGGCGCTCCGGTCCAATGTCCTCCGCGCCCAGGCCGCGCTTGCCTACCGCACCGGACGGGCCCGCGAGGCCGAGTCCCTCGCCCGCCGCGCCGCCCGCTCGGCCGGACGAACCGGCGACCCCGCCACGGAAGCCCTTCAACTTCTCGGCATCATCCTCAGCGCCACGGGACGCGTGCGCGAGGCAGCCGGCGTCCTGCGGCGCGCCATCGCGATGGCCCATCGTCGCCGCAACCGGAAGCTCGAGGGCCGCAGCCTCGTCGTCCTCGGGCACGCCTGCTCGGTCATGGGCCGCGCGAAGGAAGCACGCGTCGCTCTGGCCCGGGCGATCCGCCTGCTCGACGCGGCGGGGGACCTGCGTGAAGCCGCGGCGGCGCGCGCCAACCTCGGGCTGCACTGGAGCGAGGCCGGTGACCCGCGAAAGGCCGAGGCGATCTGGCAGGTCTCCCTGCGGATGGCGCGCGAATCGCACAACCTCCGCGCGGAGGGACTGGGCTACGGAAACCTCGCAAACCTCTACATGGACGACGGGCGCTTCGCGCTCGCCGAGGAGACCCTGCATCGCGCGATCGCGCTCCTCTCCGAACTGGGGGACCAGCGGTCGGTCGCCGTCTACCGGGGCAACCTGGGCCGCCTGATGCACCTGATGGGGCGCGACTCGGAAGCGGTGCCGCTTCTCGAAGAAGGCGCCGGCGCCTGCCGCCGCCTCGGCGACAGGGGCAGCGAGGGCGCGCTGATGGGCGTGCTCGCGGCCGTCCACCTGCGGCGCGGGGAGGTGCCCCCGGCGCGCGCGGCCTGGAGCCGGTGCCGGCGCGCGCTCACCAGGGCCGGCGAACCACAGACTCTCCGCCGCCAGGCCGAGGGCGTCGCCGCGGAGTGCGACCGCGCAGGGATCCCCCCGTTCGCGGGGACGATCGTCCGCCGCCGCTGAATTCCGGGTACGCTTCGCCCTTCCCAACGGAGACCCGCCATGTTTTCCGAGACCTTCGCAGCCCTCTGGCGCGCCCGCTACGGCGACGCGGCGCCGCCGTCCGAGATTCCGGCGCTGACGCCGTTCCTCCGCCACCGCTCGGTGCGCGACTTCGCGCCCGAGCCCGTCCCCGAGGACACGGTGCGCGTGCTGTTCGCCGCCGCGCAGTCCGCGGCGACGTCCTCGCACCTCCAGCTCTGGAGCGCGATCAGCGTGCAGGACCCCGCCCGCCGCGAGGCGATCACGAAGCTCTGCGGCGACCAGAAGCAGGTCCGGGAAGCCCCGTGGTTCTTCGCGTTCGTCGTCGACCTCTTCCGCATCGAGACCGCCGCGCGCGCCGCCGGCGAAAACCCCGCCGGGCTCGACTACGCCGAGTTCCTCGTCATGGGCTGCATCGACGCCGCCCTCGCCGCGGAGCGCTTCACCGCCGCCGCCGAGGCGGCCGGCCTCGGCTGCTGCTACATCGGCGGGCTGCGCAACGACGTCGAGGGGGTGAAGCGGCTGCTGGGGCTGCCGGGGCGGTGCCTGCCGGTGTTCGGCGTCTGCCTCGGGAAGGTGGCGGCGTCGTGCCGGGCGGAGGCGAAGCCGCGGCTGTCGCAGCCCGCGGTCTGGTTCCGCGAGCGCTACGACGCCGCCCCCGACACGGCAGAGTTCGACCGGCGCATGGCCGCGTTCTACGCCTCGCAGGGCCAGAAGGCCGACGTCACGTGGGCGCAGCGGAGCGGAAAGCGCGTGGACGGCTCGCCGAAAGCCATGACGGGGCGCGCCGTGCTCAGGGAGTGGATGGAACGCGAGGGGTTCAGCCGCAGATGAACTCCGGTGACCTGGTCGCCTCCTCTCCAGCCCCGCCCCCCGGACCGCGGACAGGCCCCGGCGTCTCCCCCCTCGTGCTGGTCGCGGTGTTCCTGATCCTCGCCCTCGCGGCGGTTGCACTTCGGTCGCGCGGCCTCCGCCACGGCGATCGCGAGCAGTGCGAAGCCCGACTGATGTACATGGGGGTGTCGGCGGAGCTGTACCGCGCCAAGTACCACGCCTGGCCGGCGGCGACCGGTCCTGAGTTCTGGGACGCGATCCTGAACGACGACACGACGTCCCCGATCGGAAAGCCCGAGCTGGCGGTCTGTCCCGGGACGGGGAAGCGCTACCGGGGCCCGTCCGCCGCGCCGACGGACGACAACCTCTGGGTCTGGATCGCCTGCTGCGAGCCCGGCGTGCACGGCGACGAAGTGCTCGCCGTCAACGCCGCGGGCAGGTTCGAGGCCGCACCCGCCGGCGACGCCCGCTTCCATGCGACGAGGCCCTGAGTTTCCGGCGTATGATTCCCCCCGTGACCACAGACGCCGCCTTCCTCCGCACCGCGTTCGGCGCTCTCGGCGCCGAGATCCGCGAGCCGGAGCCCGGTGTCCTCGAGGTCGCGCTGCCGCCGGCGGCGGCGCCGCATTTCGACGACCGGGCGCTGCTGCAGCTGACGTTCGACCGGGAGCTCTACAAGGCGTCGGAGCGGGACCTCGAGCTCGTGGTGCCGGGCGCGCCGATCTTCAAGTCGCTCCTCGAGGCGCTCGGCGCGGCGGGGGCGGCGAGCGCCGTGGCGTTCGAGGGCGACCCCGACCCGGCGCAGGCGAAGGCGGCGGCGAAGGGCGCGCTGGCGGTGCGGGGCGGGTCGGTGACGGCGGGGACGCCGGCGGTGGAGCCGTTCGCGGGGACGGCGGTGCTGTTCCGGCTGCGCGTCGAGGGGCCGGAGCGCGAGGACGCGCTCGTCGCCGCGTTCGTCGGGCGCGAAGGCGCCGCCTTCGAGATCCCGGCGGACTCGCTTCCGAAGATGGCTGTCTCCGGGAAACCCGTCTCCCTCCCCGCCGTGTCCCCCGGCGACCGCGCGCGACTCCGGGACGCCTCCGCGGCGGTGGCGCAGCGGGAGGGCGACCGCAGGGCGCGCCTGGCGGAGCAGCGCGCGGCGCCGCGGCTGGCGAAGGAGACGCAGCAGGTGACGACGTATTTCGAACACCTCGCGGGAGAGCTGAAGGAGCAGAAGTCGGAGTCGCGCGGGGAGGAGGCGAAGAAGGAAGCGGCGTCGCGGCTGCGGAACCTCGAGCGCGAGCGCGAACTGCGGCTGCTCGAGGTCGCGGACCGGCACCGTGCCAGCGCGCACGTCGAGGCCGTCGCCGCGCTCGCGGTGACGGGGACCGCCGCGCGCGTGCCGCTGGAGTTCGCGGCAGGGGCGCGGAAGTTCTCGCGCGAGGTCCTCTGGTTCCCGCCGACCGGCAACGTCAACGCGCCCGTCTGCGACCTCTGCGGCGGCCCGCCCGGCGAGGCCGCCCTCTGCGGGGCGCCCGGCCACGACGTGCTCCTCTGCCCGAAATGCCGCCGCTACTGCCAGTCCTGCGGCGCCGGCCTCTGCGCCGAACACACGAAGGCCTGCGCCTGCGGCGCGATCGCCTGCCCCGCCCACGGCGCCCCCTGCGAGGCCTGCGCCCAGTTCTGCTGCGAAAAACACCTCTTCAAATGCGTCCGCTGCTGCCGCGCCTTCTGCCGGCAGCACGCGTTCGAGTGCGGGGTCTGCAGGATGGTGTCGTGCACGGACCACGCGAAGCGCTGCGGGTCGTGCGACATCGAGCTGTGCGGCGAGCACCAGTCGATCTGCGACGCGACCGGCAAGGCCGCGTGCCCGAAGCACCTGGTGAAGTGCCCGGAGTGCGGCGACGCGGTGCTCGACACCGCGGTCGCGGGCGGGAGCTGCTCGACGTGCCGCGCGATGGCGGATGCGCCCGCCGGCGACCCCGCCGTCGCCGCCGCGCTCGCGTTCCTCCCCGAGGCGCAGGGGGCGACCTGGAGGAAGGCCGAGTCGAAGACGCGCTTCCGTCTGGAGGGGAAGACCTTCTGGAACCGGTACCGCGTCCTGCTCGCGAAGGACCTGCGGCCGATCGGCGCGTGGGGCGGGTCGAGGCTGTTCGGGATGCGCAAGCTGCGGGCGGGGGACGGGGGGGGAGGCGGTTAGGTGTCGACGGTCGAGCACCAAGCCGGGGGCGGGCAGGACGTCCGCGGGGATCGCGCGACCCCGCCTGCGATCGCAGGGCCGCGATCGCGAACCAGGCTGCGCGGCCCTCATCGCTTCCGACACGATGCCTCTGGCCGCCGACCCCCCAACCACTCGCGCTTCCCACCCCCCCGCTCCCGTGCGACACTCACCCCTCGCATGCTCCTCCGCTGCCGCAAGTGCAACAACACCTACGACGTCTCCGGGAAGCAGCCCGGCGAGACGTTCAAGTCCCAGTGCGGCGACATCCTCGTCGTCCCCCAGCGCGGCGAGCACGCGCCGGCCCTCGTTGCCGGGTACGTCGAGCGCTACGCGAAGGAGTCCGGCGTCGCGCTCCAGAAGAACGGCGAGGTCTGGTTCGCGAAGTTCGGCTCTGCCCAGGTGACTCTCCAGATGCTCACCGGCGACGAAATCCGCATCTCCTCGCCCTTCCTCAATCTCCCGAAGAAAGGCACCCAGCTTGCCCTTCGCCGCATCCTCGAGCTGAACTTCTCGGCGACCGGCGCGGCCCGCTTCGCGCTCGAGGGCGGGCAGCTCTTCGTCGTGTGGAGCCGCGGGATCGAGGGGCTGGACTACGAGGAGTTCGTCGAGGGGCTGCGCTGCGTGTCGCGGACCAGCGACGACTTCGACGACGTGCTGCGCAAGGAATGGGGGATGGCGTCGGCGGAGCAGGCGCAGGACACGGAGGAGTACGTGCTTCCCGCGGAGCTGCTCGAGGAGGAGAAGGCATGATGCGGGGACTGCTGGCGGCGGCGATGGCGGCCATGGTGGCCGGTTGCACGACCGGACCCGAGGACGGCGGCGGGAACGGGGGCGGGCAGCCGGCGGGTGCGATCGTTCTGAAGAAGTACCCCTCGGCCGGGGACTGGGTTCCGGCGGAGTCGCCCGGCGCGAAGTACCCGGCGGGCGCGGCGGAGCTGGACATCTACGCGGGAGAGAAGATCAGCGGCCAGCTCCGCGCGAACCTGCTGGATTCCCTCCTCGTGAAGAACTACTGCCATCAAGCGTGGGACAAGGCGAAGGACGAAAAGGGCAACCCGAAGCCGGACCTGCGGCGGGTGCGGGTGGAGATCTACATCCACCAGGCGCCGTACGGGGCGGCGAAGACGTTCTCGGAGTGGCGGAGCGGGCAGTCGATCAGCGACGTCGGCGAGAAGGCGTTTGCCGAGTCGGACGCGATCGTCTTCCTGCGCGGCTCGGTCGTGGCGAGGTTCGTGCCGACGAAATGGCCGCCGAGAACCGCGGGCGGGCCGACGCTGGAGATCGCGAAGGCCATCGACGCGTGGCTGCAGGGCAAATGAGCGCGGAGCGCGACGCGGAGCTGGCGGGGCTGCGCAAGAAGGTCGAGTCCGCGCGCAGCCAGGGCCCGGCGGCCGAGGGACGGGCGTGGACGGAGCTCGCGCGCGCCTGCGCCGCGTGGGAGGACGAGGCGGAAGCGAGGCAGGCGCTCGCCGAGGCGGAGGCGCGCGTGCGCGCCGCCGGGGAGGCCACCGACGCGGCGGGGCGCCGCGCCTGGCTCGCCCTGCGCGGCGCCATCGCCCTCGTCCACGGGCGCTTCGCCGGCGCGCGCGACGCCGCGGGCGCCGCCTCCGACGCCTTCGAGGAGGCGGCGAAGCTCGCCGCCGAAGCCGACGACCGCGGGCTGCGCGCAGAGGCGCTCCTCTCCTGCGCCGCGGCGAACGCCCGGCTCGGGAAGATCCTGGACGGGGCGCTGCAGGCGGAGGAGGCGGAGGACCTGTTCGTCGAGACCGGCGGGCGGACGGGGGACGTGGCGGCGCGCGCGGTCGCGGACCGGCTCGAGGCGATGATCATGGAGAGCGACGAGCTGAGCTCCGCCGCGGACGAGGATCTCGCGCTGGAACGGAAGGAGGGGAAGGACCCGCGGCGGCTCGGGTGGCGGCTGCGCATGAACGCCGGGTGCTTCATGGCCGGCGACGAGGACGGGCTCGAGGATGCGCTGACCCTGCTCGAGGATGCGGGGAAGGCGTTCCGCACGGCGGAGTCGCGACCCGGTGAAGCCCGGGCCATCCGGTCGCAGGGAGCGTGCCTCGTCGCGATGCGCGAGCCGAGGGAGGCCGCCGACGCGTTCCTCGAGGCCGCCGCCATCTACGCGGAGATCGGCGCCGCGCTCCCCCAGGCCCGCACCATGCTCGAAGCCGGCCACGCTTCCCGCGCCGGCGACGACGCGGCGCGCGCGAGGGAGTGCTACGAAGGGGCCGCGAGGATCTTCGGCGAGCGCGAGGCGTGGTTCGAGCAGGGGTTCGTCACCGAAGTGCTCGGCGACCTCTTCCGCGAGGGCCGCGACGCCCCCGGCGCCGTGTCCCTCTTCCGGCAGGCCCTCGCCCTCTACGACCGCGCCGGCGGCGACCTCGACGACCAGCGCGCCGGCTGCCTCATGTCCCTCGGCATGGCCTGCTCGGCCGCCGGCGAGTCCGCCGAGGCCGAAACCCGCATGGCCGAGGCGCGGGCCCTCTTCGAAAAGGCCGGCGCTTCCGATATGGTCGCGGCGTGCGATCGCGAGCTGAAGAAGCTGCAGAAGAAGCGGAAGTAACCCCTACAGCCGGACCGGGACGCGCCCCTCCGCCGGCAGCTCGCCGAACAGCGCCATCGCCGCGCCCCTCTGCGCCGCGGGGGAGTCGCTCCACGCGCAGAGGAAGCTCGAAGCGGGGATCTGGTTCGCGAAATACGGGTTGCCGAAGCTGACCGCCGTCGCGCGCCGGCCCGCGGCGACGCTCCCGCAGAACCTCTCGAGCTCCTCGTGCAGCCCCACCCGGCCTTTCCACGCCCGGACCCGCGCGTACGCCGCGATCACGAGCCCGTCGCATTTCGGGACCTCGGGCAGCGGCTGCCCCGGCTTCGCCGACGCGAACTCGACCGGCGCCCGCTCGCGCAGCGCCGCCAGGAACGGGTCCGGACCCGCGGCGAAGTCGTCGTCGCGCAGGATCACCACGCCCAGTTTCCGGCCCTTCTCGAACACCGCCCCGTCGCCGCGCCGGGCCCACGCCAGCGCGTCGTGCGCCAGCTTCTCCGCCGCCTTCGCGTGGTATTCGTGCGCCGGGATCTGCTCGATCGCCTCGGGCGGCACGTCGCGCCGGTCGAAGAGCCGCCGCTTCTCCTTCGCCGCCATGACGCGCGCCAGCGCTTCCTCGACGCGCGACTCGGGGATGCGCCCCGACTCGACGGCCTGGACGCAGTCGGCGAGGGCGGCCATCGGGTCCTCTGGGTAGAGGAGGACGTCGGCGCCGGCCTCGAGCGCGAGCGCGGCGGGGGAGCCGAAGGACGAAAGGGCGCCCATCATGAGGGCGTCCGTGACGATGAGGCCCTGGAAGCCCATGTCCTGCCGGAGGACGCGCATCACGGCCGGCGAGAGCGACGCGGGGAGCTTCGGGTCGAGCGCGGGCATCGTGATGTGCCCGACCATGACGGACTCGACGCCCGCTTTCGCCGCGGCCGCGAACGGGGGGAGCTCCTCGACGTCGAGCCGTGCGCGGTCGTGGTCCACCGTGGGCAGTACGACATGCGAGTCGAGTGGCGTAGCGCCGTGGCCGGGGAAGTGCTTGGCGCAGGCCGCGATGCCGGTGGACTGCATCCCCTTGATGAACGCGCACCCGAGTTTCGACACCAGCGCCGGCGAGTCCGAGAACGCCCGCGTGTTGATGATCGGGTTGCGCGGCTCCGTGTTCACGTCCATCACCGGCGCGTAAACCCAGTGGATCCCGAAGGACTTCGCCTCGAGCCCCGTCACCTTCCCCGCGAAATGCGCGTGCTGCTCCGACCCCGTCGCGCCGATCGCCATCGGCGGCGGCACGTCCGTCGCGCCCTCGACCTGCTGCCCCGCGCCGCGCTCGAGGTCCGCGGAGACGAGGAGGGGGAGCTTGGAGAAGCGCTGGAGGGTGTTGACCTGCATGGGGGTCTCGAAGATCGAGCCGCCGAACAGGATGAGGCCGCCGAACTCGCCGTCGTCGAGCAATTGACGCACCGTGTCAAAATCGGCGCCCTCGCGGGGGCGGGAGGGGGAGCCGGAGGCGGCGACGAAGATGAGCTGGGCGATGCGCTGGCGGAGGGAGAGGCCCTTGTAGCGGGAGGGGGTCACGGGGGGAGATTAGCAGGCTCGGGGGAAAACGGCAGGGGAAAGGGGAGG
>JADLHC010000126.1 GCA_020849035.1 Planctomycetia bacterium | reverse complement strand
TCTCGTCGATCGAGCCCAACGAGGTCACCGCGCGCGAGCTCGCCCTCCTCGAGAACCCGCGATTCTGCCCGCATTTCCACGTCCCGCTGCAGAGCGGCGCCGACTCCGTCCTCCGCCGCATGAACCGCCGCTACTCCGCCGCAGAGTTCCTCCGCGTCGCCCGCGAGATCCGCGCCCGGGTCCCCGATGCCGCGGTGACCACCGACGTGATCGCCGGATTCCCGGGGGAGACCGAGGAGGAGTTCGCGGGCACGCTGCGCGTGTGCGAGGAGGCGGGCGTCTCGCGGATCCACGTCTTCCCGTACAGCGACCGGGCCGGGACGCCCGCCGCGCTGCTGCCCGGGAAAGTGCCGCTCGACGCCGTCGTCGAGCGCTGCGCGCGGCTCGACGCCCTCGGCGCACGGCTCTCGGAGGCCTACCGGGCGCGGTTCGTGGGGCGCGTCGTCGACGTCCTCTTCGAGGGAACGGACGAGCCGACCGGATGGCAGTCCGGGTTCACGGACCGCTACGTGAACGTCCTCGTCCGCTCCGGCGACGCCCTGCGCAACAGGCTCCTCCCGGTCCTCGCCACGGCCTCCGTCCCCGACGCCCTCCAGGGGGAGCTCGCCCCGTGCCGTGGCTGATCGCCGGAGGCATCCTCCTCCTCTGGGGCCTCTGGACCCTCGCTCCCTGGTTCCGCCGCGGCGACACGACCCAGCACACCGAACTCCACGGCGACGCCGTGGTCTCTATCCAGGAAGGCCCCTGCGCTGCCCCGCCCCCTGATCTGGCACGCCTCTACTTCCGCCGCCTCGCGCGACTCGGCGGGTACATCCTCTGGCAGACCTCCTTCTCCGAGCAGGCCTCCGCCGTCCGCTTCCTGTTCATCCCCCTCGTCCGCTTCGGCGCTCTCCGCCGCGAGGAGGACCGCGAGACCCTCACCGTCGCCCGGGCGATGTTCTCGCGCCACGGCGGAACTCTCTCCTTCGTGCGCAAGGGCGACCGCGTCCGGGTCGAGCTGCGCGGTTTCCGCCCGCGCCTCGCCATGCTCTTCTACCGCTGGACGCAGCTCCCCGTCCACGCCGCCGCCGGGCGCTCTTTCCTCGCGTGGCTCGCCCGCACCCGGCCTACGCCTTGATGATGCCCGTGCCGCGCTCCATCAGCCGGCGCATGAAAGCCTTCAGGCGCTCCCGCTCCGCCTGCGCGATCTCGACGAACGCGAGCTCGGCGTTGAATCGTGTCGTCATCGGCTCGGGGTCGATTTTCACGACCTGGCACTTCGCCTTGACCGCCGCCTCCCCGGGCAGCTCCAACTCGATGTTCAGGGTCGCGCCGCGCGCCACCTTCTCCGTGAACTGCACCTGGAAGCCCGCGTCGCCGATTTCGGTCGTCAGGCACTCGCGCCGCTTGGTGAAGAACCCGTCGGTCGTGAGCTTGTAGCCCATCAGCATCGTCTTCTTGAGCTTCGTGCCGACCTGCTTGATGCCGAGCTCCCCCTCCTGGCCCGAAGCGAGCTTCGTCAGCGCTTCCAGCAGCGACTCGCGCTTGAGCGGCTTGCGCACGCGCACGCCGTGGCTCGTGGAGACCGCGCCCATGACCAGGTGGACCGTGTCCGCGTTGTGGAGCACCAGCACCTTGACCCTCGGGTACTTGTTCGCGAGGAGCCGAACGACGTTCGATCCCCCGTCGCCCGGCTTGTCGGCGTGTCCGGGCAGGCGGAGGTCGATCGCGACGCACCACGGCTTAAGCAGGTCGACGGCCTCGACCAGCGCGTCGCCGTTCGACGCCTCCCCGACCACCTCGTAGGGCGTTCCCTTCAGGGCATCCAGGAACATTTTGCGGTCGGCCTCGCCGCTGTCCGCGAGCACGATCGTCGGCTTCATGTCCCTCCCCTCCGTCAGCCCGGGTTTTTCGGAACTCCCTCTGAGGCCCGTATGGTGCGCACGGGGCCGGGGGGCGGGTCAAGAGGAAGATGGCCGGGCATGGGCGCACCGCGCTTCGCGGGTACAATCCCGCCCCCCATGACGACCGTTGCCGCCCCGCCCGCCCGCCGTGCGGGGCTCCCGCCCGTCGCCCGCTACACCCGCAGCCTCCATCTCCGCGCCGAACTGCTCAACAACGTCTTCGCCGCCGTCCTCGGGCTCAGCGGTGTTGTCGCGCGCAAGGGGCTGGGCACCGGGGAGATCGGGATCACCATCCTGACCGCGGCCGGCGCCGCGTCGAACCTCACGGCCATCTTCTGGTCCCACGTCATGGAGGGGCGCCGCAAGCAGCCGTTCATCGTGGCGAGCGCGCTGTTCGGCCGCGCCACCCTCCTCCTCATGGCCTTCGCCACCTCGCCGCCGCTGTTCATCGCCCTCTCCGTGCTCTACTGCCTCTCGGAGCCGATGTTCATCCCCGCCCAGAACGCCATGCTCCAGGCGAACTACGACCCCTCGCTTCGCGGGCGGGTCTTCGGGGCGATCACGGGACTCTCGAAACTCACCTACCTCGCGGCCGCCGTCGGGGCAGGCCTGACCCTCCGGTGGTCCCCGGACTCCTGGCGCTGGATGTTCCCCGCAGCCGCCGTCCTCGGGACCCTGTCCTACCTCCAGTACGCCCGAATCCGCATCCGCCGCCGCGACACCGCCGCCGCCCCCGCCGTCCCCGCGTCCCCCCAGGCCGCCGCCGGCGCCGTCCGCGAGTTCTTCCGCATCCTCCGCAACGACCGCGACTTCGACCGCTTCGAACGCAACTTCATGTTCTACGGCATGGCCTTCATGCTCGTCCTGCCCGTCCACGTCTACCTCCTCGTCGACGAACTCAACCTCGACTACGCGACCTACACCGCCTGCCACCTCGTCCTCGTCCAGCTCGTCATCGCCTTCGCCTCCCGCCCCGCAGGCCGCCTCCTCGACCGCGTCGGCCCCACCCGCCTCGCCTCCTGGTCCTTCGCCGTCCTCGTCCTCTACGTCCTCACCCTGGCCGCCTCCTCCGTCTTCCGCTCCGTCCCCCTCGCCTTCGCCGGCTTCGCCTTCTTCGGCCTCGGCATGGCCGGCGTCAATGCCGCCTGGTCCCTCGGCGCCATGCGCTTCGCCGGCGAACGCGACGCCGCCGCCTACATGGGCGCCCACGTCGCCTGCGTCGGCGTCCGCGGACTCTTCGGCCCCGCCATCGGCTCCGTCATCGTCCTCGGCCTCGAGCACGACCGCGTCGGCCTCCACGGCTGGGGCATCCCCGCCGCCTACCTCCTCGCCGCCGCACTCTTCGCCCTCGGCGCCGTCTCCATGTCCCGCCTCCACCGCCAGCTGGCCCGGAAAGCCGCCTAGCTTCCCGACAGGAACCGCCCCAGCACCCACGTCGGCAGCAGGAACCCGACCACCACCAGCCCAGGCACGGGATCGTCCAGCGTCCCCAGCAGGATCGCCGCGTCCAGCGGGACAAGGCTCCTCACGCCCGTCCGGATGACGAGGGGGAGGAAGCGCT
The DNA here is from genome assembly GCA_020849035.1 of Planctomycetia bacterium. GTDB lineage: Bacteria > Planctomycetota > MHYJ01 > WSZJ01 > WSZJ01 > WSZJ01. The sequence continues at coordinate 10,455 of JADLHC010000126.1, read as the reverse complement.
CCGGGTCCTTCTGCGCGGCGCGCAGGCCGACGGCGAGGAGCGCGGCGGCCGCGAGGCCGAGGGGGATCGCGGCGCGCGTGGTGAAGCGGAGCCAGGCGAGGGGGGCCAGAAGGGCGGCGGCGGCGAGGACGACGACCGCGGCGACCGCGCCTCTGGAGCGCCGCCCCTCCTCGAACGTGCTCAGGAACGTCACGAGGGCGATGAAGAGGGCGTTCCCCGCGACGGGGAGGAACGTGCGCGCTTCCCGGAACAGCGCGCCGCCGGCGGCCATGCCGAGGGCGAAGTTGAGCCCGCGGGCGGCGCCCATCGCGAGGGAGCCGGGGATGCGCCAGCGCTTGAGGAAGGCGTCGTACGCGGCGGCGACGAGCGCGACCTGCGCGGCGATGGCGGCGGCGCGCGGGCCGATCCAGGCGGCGATCATGATGCCGGCGGCGAGCAGCGCGGCCGCGAGGGCAAGCGCCGCTGCGCGCGGGACGGCCCCCGACGGGATCGGCCTCGAAGGGTGCAGCGAAGCGTCCCGGTCGGCGTCGCACACGTCGTTGAGCACCAGCCCGCCCGAGTACAGGCAGGCCGAGGCCGCCGCCGCCACGCACGCCCCTTTCCAGTCCCACGTCCCCGTCCACCCGTAGCCCGCGAACGCGTCCGCCGCGGCCGTGAAGACGTTCTGCGCGCGCAGGAGCCGGGCGATCGCGAACGGGCGGCTCGGGGCGGCCACGGCGTCAGTACTCGATCACGTCGTCCAGCTTCGAAATGCAGAGCACCGTCTCCAGCCGCACCGTGACCGACTTCCGGTTCGTCTTGATCCCGAATTTCTTCGCCTCCATGACGTACCGCTCCTTCGTGGAAGGGCTTTCCGAGCGGTCGTGCACGTCGACGTCGCCGAGGGTCATGGCGAGGGGCGTGACCTCGACCAGCTTCCCGATGAAGACGTAACTGGACGTCGTGTCGACGACGACTTCGACGCCGACGAAGGCGCGGAAGGCGTCGGCGCTCAACGGAACATCCTCGCGATGTCGTGCCAGGTGACAAAGAGCATGAGCGAGAGCAGGAGGATGGCGCCGCCGGCGGCCGCGTAGCCCTGGACACGGGCGGGGACGGGCTTGCCGCGGAGCTTCTCGATGAAGAGGAACACGATGTGGCCGCCGTCGAGGACGGGGACGGGGAGCAGGTTGATGACGGCGAGGTTCATGCTGATCATGCCGAGGAGCCAGAGGAGGTTACCGAAGCCCTCGGTGGCGCTCTTGTAGGCGGCCGAGACGATGCCGACGGGGCCCGAGAGATTCGAGGCTTCTTCCTCCCGCACGACGAGCTTGCGCAACATCTGGCCGGTGAGCACGAACACGTCGATCGCCTCGGCGCAGCCGCGCTGGATCGCCTCCCCGAACCCCGAGCGCAGCATGATCGTCTTGTGCTGGAGCTTGATGCCGAGGTCGCCGTCGCCGAGCTTGAGCGGCGCGACCGCGACCGTGAGCGTCTGGTCCCCGCGCTTGACCGCGAGGTCGAGCTTCTCGCCGGTTCCGGCGCGCACCGTGCCTTCCACGTGGTCCAGCCCGAGGAAGATCTCGCCCTTCGCGGCGCGCTTCCGGTCTTCCTCCGTCGGGCTCGCGACCGCCTTCAGCTCCTTGCCGTTCACGGTCAGGATGCGGTCCCCGGGCTGGATCCCGGCCTTCTCCAGGGCGGATCCGGCCGGGACGGTCGCGATCCGGTTCGACGCCTCGGGCATGACTCCCAGGAATCCCTTGCCGCCCTGGCTGCCGACGACGAAGTCCGTGGTCTTCTCCTCCGTTCCGCGACGCCAGGTGAGCTTCACGCTCTGCCCCGCCCGCGACCGCACCAGCCTCGTCATCTCTCCGAAGCTCGCCACCGCTTCGCCCGCCACCGCCAGGATCTCGTCGCCCGGTTGCAGCCCCTGCTTCGCCGCCGGCGAATTCGGCCTCACCGTCCCCACCACCGCAGGCGTCGTGTCGCGCCCGAACCCCATCACCCACTTCTCTTCCCCCATCGCAGGCGTCACCGTCAGGTTCCGCGTGTTCCCCCCGCGGTCCCGCACCACCACCGCAAGCCCCTTGCCCGCGTGCCGGTCGATGATGTCCGAGATCTCCGCCGCCTCGAACACCGGGATCCCGTCGATCGAGACGATCTCGTCGCCCTTCTTCAGGCCCGAAACGGCCCCCGCCTTGTCCTTCTCCGCCTCCGCCACCACGGTCGAGACCGGCGACATCCCGATCGTCATCGCCGTCCCCACCACGCCGCTCGTCTTCCGCGTCTCCCCGCCGCGCCGGAATTCGACCTCCAGCTTCTCGCCTTTCGGCCGGCGCACGATCTCCTTCACGTAGTCCTCGTACGCCCTCACCGGCGTCCCCGCGATCGACACCAGCTCGTCCCCGGGCTGAAGCTCGCTCTCCCAGGCGCTCGTGTCCGGCCGCACGTCGCCCACCAGCGGCGCCGCGACTTCCTTCCCGACCATGAACGACAGGATCATGATCGGGAACGCCCAGACGAAGTTCATCGCCGTCCCCGCGACGAAGATCTGGAACCTCGCCCACACGCCCTTCGACGTCAGCTCGTCCGGCGCCCCCGTGCGCTCGTCCGGATTCTCGCCCGCCATCAGCACGTACCCGCCCAGCGGCAGCAGGCTCAGCCGGTAGTCCGTCTCCCCGCGCTTGAAACCCCAGATGCGCGGCCCCATCCAGATCGAGAACACCGGGCAGCGCACCCCGTGCCACTTCGCGAACATGAAGTGCCCGAGCTCGTGGACGAAGATGATGAAGTTGATGCCGAGCAGGATCTCGATCGAGAACCACAGGCGGGACAGCAGCTCCATCGGGCCTCCGGGGTGTTTTGGGCCCGGAATCTTACCCTATTTCGCGGCCTCGCGGGCGGCGAAGGCCCGGGCCCAGGCGTCGGTGGCGAGGATGTCGTCGAGCGACGGCGAGGGGTGGAAAGGGTGCGCCGCGAGCGCGCGGCCGGCGAGTTCGGCGATGGCGGGGAAGGGGACCTTGCGGTCGAGGAAGAGGGCGACGGCGGCCTCGGCGGCGCCGTTGAGGGCGGCGCCGGCGGTGCCGCCGCGCCGGGCGGCCTCGAAGCCGTGGGCGAGGGCGGGGAAGCGCTCGAGGTCGGGCGGGAGGAAGTCGAGGCGATGCGCCTTCGTGAGATCGAAGAACCCGAACGACGTCGGGGCGCGCCGCGGGAAGGTCAGCGCGTAGCGGATCGGGATGCACATGTCGGGGTAGCCGAGCTGAGCGATGGTGGAGGCGTCGTGGAACTCGACCATCGAGTGCACGATCGACTGCGGGTGGACGACGACGGCGATCTTCTCGACGGGGAGGCTGAAGAGCCACCGGGCCTCGATGACTTCGAGCGCCTTGTTCATCATGGTGGCGCTGTCGATCGTGATCTTGGCGCCCATCTGCCACGTCGGATGCTGGAGCGCCTGCTCGGGAGTGGCGGCGGCGATCTGCTCCTTCGTCCACTCGCGGAACGGCCCGCCGCTCGCGGTCAGGATGACGCGGCGGACCTCGCCCTCCCCCCCGGCGCGGAGCGACTGGAAGACCGCCGAGTGCTCGCTGTCGATCGGCAGGATCTGCGCGCCCGTCTCCATCGCGCCCGCCGTGAGAAGCGGCCCCGCCATCACCATGGCCTCCTTGTTCGCAAGGCAGAGGCGTTTCCCCGCGGAGACGGCTGCGACCGAGGCGGGAAGTCCCGCCGCCCCCGTGATCGCGGCGACCACCGTGTCCGCCGCCGGGTCCGCCGCCAGGTCCCGGATCGCCTCGGAGCCCGACAACACCTCGACCGGCACCACCTTGCGCAGCTCCGCCGCCGCCGCCGCGTCCGCCATCGCCACCCGCGCGGGCGTCCAGCGCTTCACCTGCTCCGCCATCGCTTTCCAGTCGCCATTCGCGGCCAGCGACTGCACGCGGAACTCCGGCAGCTCTTCGAGCACCTTGAGCGTGCTCTTCCCGATCGAGCCGGTCGAGCCGAGGATCGCGACGGAGCGCATGGGGCGCAGGATCGTAGCAGATCGGCGGCGGGCGGCACGCCTGCGCGCACCGCCCGCCCGATCGTCACTTCACGCCCAGCGCCTTCGCGATGTCCAGCGCCGCTTCCACCCCCACCGTGAACGTCAGCCGGTCGTTGGGGTAGCCGATGATGTCCTCGTAGTCGCGGCTGAAGAGGTTCTGGATGCCGCCGAAGATGCGGAGGTTACGGTCGAGGATCCACCATTCGGCGGCGAGGTCGACCTTGATGTAGTCGGGGTTTTTCCTGCGCTCCGGGGAGGCGGGGAAGGCGTGGAAGAGGACGTCGTCGCGGCGGCCGACGTAGCGGACGCGGACGCCGGCGGAGACGCGCGGGTGGTCCTTGCGCTGGTCCTTCGGGATTCCGTCCTCGTAGAAGAACTCGACGGCGGCGCCCGCGAAGCCGGAGTGGTCGGGGCGGCGGATGAGGGACCGGCGCTCGACGAAGGTCACGGTCGGGACGCTGGAATGGGTCACGCGGGTCCGCTGGTACGTGTAGCCGGCGTCGAACCGCAGCCAGTCGAGCGGGCGTGCGGCGAGGGAGACCTCGACGCCGCGGGCGACGGCGTTCCCGGCGTTCTCGAACGCGGGGTTCCCGCCCGTGAATTCCACCAGCCGGCGCATGCGGTTCTCGAAGACCGTGACGTCGAGCGCGATCCGGTCCTCCCAGGCGCGCTGCTCGACCCCCACGTCCCACCCCCTGGCCTTCTCGGGATGCAGGCGGCGGTTGCCCGGGAAAAAGATGTTCGTGGAGAACGTCTCGACCATCGTCGGCGTCTTGTGGCCGTTCCCGACCGACGCATGCGGACGCGTCCCCGTCTCCTTCAGGTCGTACGTGACGCCGAGCCGCCCCGTGTACGCCGTCCGGTAGCCCGTGCTCTTGTCCACGCGCCCCGACAGCACCACGCCCAGCCGGTCCCACGCCTCGAGTTTCGTCTGCGCGAACGCCCCGCGCGAGTACCGCCGCTGGTTCACGCCGAGCCCTGCGCTGTACGAGTCCGAGGTCGCCAGCTCCTCCACCGCGTACTCTGCCCCGCCCGTCAGCACCAGCCGCAGGTCGTCCCCGTCCAGCACGGCCGCATCCGTCTGCAGCCCGAACCGCGACCGGGAGAACTTGCTCGTGCTGTCGTAGTCGTAGTAGTCCAGGTCGTCGAACCGCAGGTCCTCGTCGAACCTCCCCGCCCTCACCGTCACCGTCCACCCGTCCATCACCCTCTGCGTCGCCTCCACCCCGAACACCGTGTCCACCTCGCGCTTCTCCCCGTTCCGGTCCTCGTCCGTGAACCGCGGCCCCGGGTCCGTCGCGAACTGGTCCGACTGCTCCGCCGCCAGCCGCGCCGTCGCACGGATCCACAGGTTCTCCGTGATCGCGAAGTCGAACCGCCCCGCCGCCGTCGTCAGGTCGTAGCTGCTGTGCGAGAATCGCCCGTTGCTCCGGTCGATCCGCGACAGCGCCACCGTGAATCCGTAACTGTCGTCCCCCGCCTCGAACCCGAGCTTCTCCCTCCACATCCCGTACCGGCCGACCTCGGTCGAGAAGCGCACGCGCGGCGGGCCCTCGCCGCGCTTCGTGATCAGGTGCACCACGCCGCTCACCGCGTCCGCCCCCCAGACGGAGGACGCCGCCCCGCGGAGGATCTCGATTCGCCCCGCCCCGTCGCTGGAGAACGGGGAGAGATCGATGCTCCCGCCGTCCGAGTTCACCTCGACGCCGTCCACGAGCACCAGCGCGTGGTCGCTCTCGCCGCCCCGGATGAACAGCGACGTGAGTCCGCCCTTCGTCGAGGTCTCCGCAACGTGCACCCCCGGCGCAAACCTCAGCGCCTCGTGCAGCGCCTCGTGCTGCCGCACCTCCAGGTCGCGCTTCCCCACGATCGTGTACGCCTCCGGCGCGAGCCGCTCCTCGCCCTCCACGCGCTCGGCCGTCACGACGACGCCGTCCGAGCCCCGCTCCTTCGGCTTCTCCGGCTCCTTCGCCGCCTCTTCCTTCTTCTCCGCCGCAGGCTCCTTCGCGGGCTCCTTGCTCTCCTCGCCCGCCGCCTGCGCCCACGCCACCGCCGCCGCCACCAGCCATGCCGCCAGGGTGCGCATCGCGCCCCTCCTTCCTTCGCGGCCGGAGAAAAAAAATCTCCGCGTCCCCCCTCGCGGGGTGACACGGAGATGTTCGCCCGTCTTCGACTCTCCGAGCGACGCGCGGCCCAGTTCCGGGACCGGCGCCTCCGGCCCGGGCGCGTCGGGAAGGGCGGCAGGAACGCCGCGCGACCGGAGCCGCCCTCCTCGGGCCGCCTCCGGCTCCCCTGGAACCAGGGTCGGAACGCACGGGCAGGTCTTCTGGCTCCCGGATCGGCCTACTCCCCGGCCTTCCCATCCCGCCCGGCGCTCCGGCCTTCCGCCAGGCATTGGAACAGTGGCTTCGTCGGGTTTCGTCCCCGGTGACAGCGGCGGGACCGCCGCGGATTCTCACCGCGTTCCCTTGACCGTGCGTTCGCAGGGTAGCCCGCCGCCAGGCGCCGTCAAGCTTTGCCCTGGTCGTCCAGGTAGCGCCGGATGTCCACGAGCACCTCCGACGCGTCCGCCTGCCGGTCCGCGCGCCGCACCGACATCGCCTTCATCACCAGCTTGTCCAGCGCCGCGGGCACCGCCTTCGACTTCGGGGCGTGCTCCTTCAGCTTCTTCGACGGCGGCACCTTCACGCCCCCGCGCACCTTCTCCATCAGGTCCGCCGCGTCGCTCCCTTCGAACGGGGGACGGAGGGCAAGGAGGGCGTACAGGATGGCGCCGAGCGAGTAGACATCGCTCCGCTCGTCGACCTCGTCCTCCAGCCCCTGGGCGCGCTCGGGGGAGCGCCACGCCGTGGCCCCGCCCTCGGCGGACGCCGGGGCGCCTCCCTTGTCCTTGGCGGAAGACCAGTTCGCGATCAGGACTTCGCCGAAGTCCCCCAGGCGCACGGCGGAGGGACGCAGGTCTCGGTGGATGACGCCGCGGTGGTGGGCGAACGCCACACCCCTGGCGATCTCGGCGAAGATCCGCAGGAGCCGCGCACGCGGCCAGGCCGCGGCGGCCCCGGGTGCGCCCGCCGCCAGGTCCCTCAGCACGGCCCCCATGTCCCGCTCCGGCGCCCTCATCATCACCACCATCGGCGCCCCGCGGTCCCTCCCCAGGTCGTACACCGGCAGGATGTTCGGGTGCTGCAGCCGCGCCATCAGCTCCGCCTCCCGCGTCAGCTGCTCCCGCGGCCCCGGCGGCACCTCCTCCAGCGGGACCCGCACCGCCACCTCTCGCTTCAGCTCCGGATCGTGCGCCTCCACCACGCGGGACGCCGCGTCCCGCCCGATCTCGACCCCGAGCCGGTAGCGCGCCGGCGGCGCCGCGCGCACTCCCGACGTCGAGCGCCCGGCCGCCTGCGCGTTCCGGAGGTTCTCGACCGCCCTCGACGCATCCCCGCCCGCCATCGCCACGTGCGCCGCCACCGCCGCCCGCACCGCGACGCGGGCCACGGGCGTGAGCGACTCCTCAAGCGCCTCCGCCTGCTCGGCCGGCACCGGGTTCGCGAACCCCAGCTTCACGGCGAGCACGACGAACAGCACGTCGGAATCGGTGGCCACGGGTGGTCGATCCTGCAATCGGGACCTCTCCTCGAACGCCTGCCCCCCAGCCTACCGAACCTCCGCCGCCTCGCGCGCCTCCTGCGCCATCCGCGACACCGGCGGCAGCCCCGGCGCCTTCGAGCGCAGGATGTAGTCCGCCAGCGGGAAGACGACGTTCAGGTTCGTCATCGGACGCTTGTGGTGCATCCGGTGATGGTCGTCGAGGAAGCGGAACCACCGGGAACGGGAGAACCAGCGGTTTCCGGGCACGTGCATGCACCAGTGAAGCGACTCGTAGAGCGCGTAGTAGACGATCATCGAGCAGGCCGCGCCGACCATGCCCAGCCAGAAATGGCTGTTGAACGTGCCGAGGCCGGCGATCATCCCCGCGCCGAACCAGACCGGCGAGTTGGCCAGGATGATGACGGGCGCGTTCCACCACGCCATCGCGACGAGCGTCTTGTCCTCCTCGCGCTGCAGGTTGTACGTCTCGTCCCATTCGAACACGCGGTGGTGCGTCTGGGCATGCGCCCGGAACGGGTACCGGAATCCGAGGAGCGGCCGGTGCATCAGGTACTTGTGCAGGGTCCACTCGAAGAAGCTGCAGTAGACGACACCGCAGGCGAACGCGGCGAGGACGACCAGCGCGGCAGTCATAGGTGCTTTCCCCCGTTGTCGTGTGGCCCGGGATGTGGTCCGTGGCGTCCCGGGTACGGCCCTTGTCACATCCCGTCTACTTCTCTCCCGTCACTTCGAACAGGTGAATCTCGTTCTCTTTCCCCTTCAGGCGCTCCGCCCCCAGGGGGCGGCAGTTTATCTTTTCGCGGACCAGAGCGTATGTGCGATCTCCGATCACGATCTGCCCCGGCCCCGCCTTCTTCTCCAGGCGCGCCGCCACGTTCACCGCGTCGCCCAGCACCGTGTACTCGATCCGCTTCTGCGACCCGATGTTCCCCGCCACGACCTCGCCCGTGTTGATCCCGATGTGCACGTGGTACCGCAGCCGCGTGTCCGTCTTCTCGTTCAGCCGCCGGATCTCCCTCTGGATCGCCAGCGCCGCCTTCACCGCCCGCAGCGCATGGTCCTCGTACGCCACCGGCGCCCCGAACACGCTCATGATCGAGTCGCCGATGTACTTGTTCACCGAGCCCTTGTTCTCCAGGATGATCCGGCTCGCCATCTCGAAGTACGCGTTCAGCAGCTCCGCGATCTGGGGCGGCTTCATCTTCTCGGAAATGTTCGTGAACTCCGAGATGTCGCAGAACACGATCGAGGCCTCCCGCTCCTCGGGACTCAGCCCCGCCTGGCCGCGCTTCAGCAGGATCTCCGCGATGTCCGGGCTGAAGAACCGCTCCATGTTCGAGCGCGTCAGCTCCTCCTGCTTCAGCTTGTTGAACAGCTCCTCCTGCTTGATTCGGATCGCCACCTGGTTCGCGATCGCGCCCAGGATGTGCAGGTCCGCGATCTCGAACGGGTACGTCTTCATCTGGTTGTCGAGGTAGATCACCCCGAAAACCTCTTCCTTCTCCCACAGCGGCACGCACACCGCGCTGCGGATGTTGTACTGGATGATGGACATGCCCATCTGGAAGCGCTGGTCGTGCTTGGCGTCGCTGCTGATGATGAAGTTCTTGTCCTGGATGACGCGCGAGGTGATGGTGCGGCTGGGGACGACCTCGTGGACGGAGATGGAGCCGTGGGCGCGGTGGCGGGCGGCCTGGGGGACGAGTTCGCCGGTGTTCTTGTCGACGGTCATGATGACGCCGCGCTCGGCGTTGATGACCTCGAAGATCGTGTCGAGCGCGCTCTGCAGCACCTCCTTGAGCGTCGGCTTCGAAGACAGGTCGCGCCCGAGCAGGTAGAGGAACTTGAACCGGTCGTCCTGGTCCGTCGCCTGCGCGCTGGAGGCGTTCTTCCTGTCGTCCTTCTTCTGCGCCACGGCCGCCGCCGCCGGCGCGGCCGGCGCCGCGGGCTGCGCCGCCACCGACTTCAGGTCCTTGAACGAATACCCGCGCGCGATCGACTCCTTCACGTCGATCCGGTACTCCTCCGGCAGGTCCGCGACCTTCTTCACGATCTCGTTCGGGTTCCCGTACAGGCTCGCGATCAGCTCGCTCTCCGCCGGCTCCGGCGCCGCCTCCGGCGCCCGCGGCGGGGCGTTCTCGTCCTTGAACGTGAACGTCGTCTCCCCGACCGACACCTCGTCCCCGTCGTCCAGCACCTTCATGTCCACCCGCTTCTTGTTCACGTACGTCCCGTTCGACGACCCCAGGTCGTAAAGGGTGAAGCGGTTGGCGCGGCGGATCAGCTCGGAGTGCTTCCGCGAGACGAGGGAGTCCCGGAGCTCGAGGTCGTTCTCGGGCATGCGTCCCATCGAGAACACGTCCTTCGTGATCTCGATTTCGCGCGGGGCCAGCGGGCCCGTGGTGACGATCAGCTTCGCCAAAAGACACCCTCTCTGAGGCTTCTGAAGGGGGGATTAGACCGTTTCGCGGGCGGGGGAGTCAAGGCGGGCCGGGGCGAAGAGGGTGGGGGCGCCGGGGTCGCCGCGGAAACGGTCCCAGGCGCGGACGAGGGCGTGGCCGCCCCAGAGGGCGAGAAGGGTGAGGGGGATGGCGGCCACGAGATCGATGACGTAGTGATAGCGCAGGTAGACGGTGGAGAGGACGAGGCCGGAGGCGAAGGGGAGGAGGACCCAGAAGGTGGGTCGGTGGGTGCGCCAGGCGAAGATCATCGTGAGTAGGGTGATGGCGGTGTGGCCGGAGGGCATGCAGTCGTGCATGCGGCCTTCGGAGACGGCGAGGAAGGTGCGGATGGCGTCGAAGGTCCAGAGTCCGGAGAGGCCGTCGTGG
>JADLHC010000125.1 GCA_020849035.1 Planctomycetia bacterium | reverse complement strand
CGCGCAGCGCCCCGCTCGAGGGCCACGCCCTGATGTCCTCGCGCCTCGCCGCGGGCGACCTCGACCCGCCGCGCCTCCTCACCGGCGACGACCTGCTCGCCCTCGGCGCCCCCCGAGGCCCGAAACTCGGCCAGGTCCTCGCGGCCGTGCGCGCCGCGCAGCTCGACGGCGAGGTCGCGGACCGGGAAGCGGCCCTCGCGCTCGCCAGGACCCTCCTCGCGTGAAAGGGGCGGGAGGCTCCGAGCCTCCCGCCCCGTCGCGCGCTCCTAGTCCTTCTCCTCCTCGTCCTCCTCGAACACCGGAGGCTCGGGATCGTGACCCTCCTCCGACATCTCCCGCTTCAGGTCCAGCTTCCACTCCCCGTCTTCCTTGATGAAGAAGGCCTTCTTCGCCTCGTCCTTGTTCCCGTCCCCCTGCTCGTCGCGCAGCCCGGACGCCTTGTCGCCGTCCACCTTCACGTCGGACACCTTCATCTTCTGGATGTCGTTGTCCTCCTTCTTCGCCATCGACAGCAGCATCGCGACGGCAAGGTCCTTCTCCGACATCTTGTCGAACTCCTCCTCCGACACGCCCAGCTCCTTCGCGATCTCCGCCTTGTGCTCGCCGTCGGCCGCCTTCATCATCGCGCCGATCTCGTCCTCGAGCACCTTTCGCGACTCCTTGCCCAGCAGCGCCCACAGGCGCTCCTTGTCGCCCTTCCCGATCGCCTTCTGGAACTGCGTCCACGCCTCCTCGGGCGTCTTCGCGGTCTCCTTCTCCTCCGGCTTCGGCTTCTCCTCGTCGGCCGACAGCGCTGCAGGCACGGCCAGGGCCAGCGCCGCCACCGCGGCCGCCGCCGTCCAACGGGCCAGGACTCTCATTTCAGGTCTCCTCTTCCCCCTGGGGTTCCGCGGGAAGCGCTCCGGCCGCCCGCGAAAAAAAAGGGGGGCGCAACCTGCGCCCCCCTCCGTCATCTCCTCGACAGCCTTGATTCTGACACCTTCCCGCCGTTCTTCAACCTACTTCCCGGCGCCGGCCGCCAGCTTCTCCGCCAGGATCGTCATCGCCCGCTGCACCTGCGTGTCCGTCTGCATGTCCACCAGCGCCGTCTTCCCGCCCACGCGCAGCCGGACCTCCCGCCGCACCTCCTCGCGCACCCGGTCCTTCGGGAGCTTCGTCTTCAGCCCCTTCAGGAACTTCGTGAACCCCGGGTAGGACTCCGTGTCGAACCCGTCGTAGACCGCAAGCTCCTTCGCCAGCGCTTCGTCGATGCCCGCCGCGAACTCCTTCGCCGCCCCCGACTTCCGCAGCGCGTATACGCCGTCCCACGTCTCCGCGTCCATCTGCGGGACCAGCACACGCACGTCCGGCTCGATCCCCTTGTGGTGGATCGACCGGCCGCTCGGCAGGAAGTACCTCATCACGGTCAGGTACAGGAAGCGGTTCGGGAGCATCGGGATCGCGGACTTCCCGAACTCCGACCCCTGCGTCTTCCACAGCGGGATCGCGGTCTGCCCGATTCCCTTGCCGTAGGTCGTTTCGCCGACCACCACGGCGCGGCCGAGGTCCTGCAGGGCCCCGGAGAGCATCTCGCTGGCGCTCGCGCTCGAGTGGTTCACGAGGACCACCATCGGCATCGACTCGAAATCCGTCTTCCGCGACGCCCGGTACTCCATCTCCGGCTTCTGGTCCATCATCCCGGGGATCGGGAAGGGCATCGCCTTCCCCATGTCGAGGTTCGATTCGGTGTAGGTGATCAGCTTCTTGCCGGGGATGAAATGGTCGGCCACCGCGATCGCCGCGGGCAGCGCGCCGCCCGGGTTGTTGCGGAGGTCCAGGATCAGGGCCTTCATCCCCTGCTTCTGGAGCGACTTGAGCGCGTCCATCGTCGCCGAGCCGAGCGAGAGGTCGAAGATCGTCAGACGGACGTAGCCGATCCCGCCCGGGAGCATCGCGCTCCACACGTTCCGGATCTTCCGCGGCGTGTTCGTGATCGCGACGTCGTAGCGCTTCTTCCACCCCTCGCGCGACACCGTCAGCACCAGCGTCTCCCCCTCCTTCACCGCCAGTCGCGGCTGGACATCCTTGAGGTCCCTCCCCGCAATCGCCTCGCCGTCCACCTCCGAGATCACGTCGCCGACCCGCATCCCGGCGTCGTACCCCGCGTAGCCGTACATCACGAACGTCACCCGCAGCCCCTCCTTCGCCGGCTCCACTCCGATCCCGATCGAGTCCTGCTTCCCCTCGCCCTGCATCTGCTTCATCAGCTTCTGCATGTCCTCGCCCTTCATCAGGTTGCTGAAGGGGTCCTGGATGGACTTGACCATGGACAGGGCGCCCAGGTCGGCGAGCTTCACGACGTCGAGATCGTCCGCGCCGGCCTTCTCCGCCGCCTTGCGCGTGCGCGACAGGAGCGTCGCGATCGTCGAGACCTCCTCGTCCTGGCAGATCTCGACCAGCTCCTGCCGGAACGACTTCTTCAGGGCCCGGAACGCCTCGTCGTCGGCCGCCTTCAGGAACCCGGCCTTGCAGGCCTCCACCAGCTGGCCGTTCTTCACCGTCTCGCGCTCGATGAACGACTTCGCGAGGTGATCCTCGACTTCGGTCAGGTAGTCCTTCGCCTTGTCGAACTTCTTCGAAAGATCGCCCTTCTCCGCGAACACCGGCAGGCAGAGCACGAGGGCCAGCAGCAGCGACAGGAAACGGGTCATGCGCATCTCCGGAATCTGGGACCGTGGCGGCGGGCCGCGCTTCGCCGTTCCCCCGCGGGGGCGGAGCGGGCAGCCGGGAGATGTACGGGCGCCGCCGGGATCTGTGAGGGGGTTCGTCCGGGGAAGCGGGGGCGGGGACGGGCGGCGGGCCGGCCGCGGCAGCCGTGGGCGCCTCGCCGCGCGGGAGCAGGCCGCGGACGTCCTCGACGACGCCGTAGAAGGCGGGGACGACGAAGAGGGTGAAGAGGGTGGAGATGGCGATGCCGCCGATGACGGAGAGGGCCATGGGGAGGCGGAGTTCGGCGCCGGGGCCGAGGGAGAGGGCGGCGGGGGCGGCGCCGGCGATGGTGGCGGTGCTCGTCATGAGGATCGGGCGCAGGCGGACCGGGCACGCCTCGAGGACGGCCTCGCGCCAGCCCTTCCCCTGCTCCCTGAGCTTGTTGGTGTCGTCGACGAGGATGATGGAGTTCTTCTTGGCGATCCCCATGAGGAGGATGATGCCGATGGCGGAGTAGAGGTTGAGGGAGACGTCGGCGCACCAGAGGGCGGCGAGGGCGCCGGAGACGGAGAAGGGGAGGGCCCAGAAGACGGTGACGGGGTGGACGAAGGAGTTGAACTGGGAGGCGAGGACGACGTAGGCGACGAAGAGGCCGAGGGCCATGACGAGGATGAGGGAGCCGACGGTTTCGCGCGTGGTCTTGGCGGAGCCAGCGAAGTACATGCGGTAGTTTTCGGGGTGGATTTCCTTCCAGGCGCGCTCGAGTTCGTCGAAGACGGCGGCCTGGGAGGCGCCGGGGGCGACGTTGCCGAAGACGGCGATGGCGCGTTCGCGCCCGCGGCGGTTGATGGCGAGGAGGCTTGGGGACTCTGCGACGCGGACGACTTCGGAGAGGGGGACGAGGCCGCCGGAGTCGGAGCGGACGCGGAGGGACGCCACGTCCTCCTTGCGGAGGCGCTGCTCGCGGAGGACGCGCATGCGGACGTCGTAACGGCGCCCGCCCTGCTTGTACTTTCCGATGCGCGAGCCGCCGATGAGGGCGCTGACGCTCTGGCCGACCGTGGCCATCGAGACGCCCGCGAGCGCCGCCTTGTCGCGGTCCGGCGCGATGCGCACCTCCGGCATGCCGACCTGGTAGTCGGTGTCCACGTCCACCATCAGGCCCGAGGCCTTCATGCGGTCCTGGAGCTGCCCCGACAGCTCCGCCAGCTTGTCCAGGTCCGGGCCGCGCAGGGAGACCTCCACCGGGAAACTGCGCCCGGCGCTGAACCCCATCGTCGACAGGTCCTGGATCGTCGCGCGCAGCCCCGGGATTCCGTTCAGCTTCCCGCGCAGCATCCCCATGACCTCCTGCATCGACCTCTGCCTCTCCTGCCGCGGCTTCAGCGTCACGAAAAGCACCGCCGAGTTCACCTCGCCCCCGCCGAATCCGCCGATGGCCATGAAGTACCGGTGCAGCTCGGGCAGGTCCATCACGACCTTCTCCGCCTCCCGCGCAATCACGTCCGTGCGGTCGATCGAGCTCCCGACCGCGGTCTGGAGGCGGACGAGGAAGCGCGACTGGTCCTGCGATGGGACCAGCTCCTTGCGGAGGTCCTTCGCGAACCAGAGCGACGCGGTGAAGAGGGCGACGGAGACGGCGAGCACGGCCCACCGAAAGCGCACGGCGGGGCGGAGGACGCGGCCGTAGGCGGAGGCGAGGCCGTGGAAGCCGCGCTCGACCGCACGCCCGACGAACGTGCGGCGCCCGGTCGTGTCCAGGAACTGCGAGCAGCGCGCGGGTGCGATCGTCAGCGCCTCGACCAGCGACAGCAGCACGCTTCCCGTCAGCACCACGCCGAACTGGAAGAGGAACTTGCCGACGATGCCCTGGGCGAAGGCGATGGGGAGGAAGACGGCGGCGATGGCGGCGGTGGCGGCCATGGCGGCGAAGGAGATCTCGCGGGCGCCGTCGGCGGCGGCCTGCAGGCGCGACTTGCCCATCTCCCTGTGCCGGTAGATGTTCTCGAGCACCATGATGGCGTCGTCGACGACGATGCCGATGGAGAGCGAGAGGGCGAGGAGGGAGAACGTGTTGAGGGTGAAGTTGAAGAAGTACATGAGCGCGAACGTCCCGGCGATGGAGGTAGGGATCGCGAGGACGACGTTGAACGTGGAGCTGAGGGAGCCGAGGAAGAGCCAGCAGACGAGCGCGGTGAGGAGGACGGCGAGCCCCATGGTGAGCTCGATCTCGTGGATGTTCTCCTCCACGTAGGGCGTCGAGTCGAAGACGACGGCGAGCTCGAGGTCCTCGGGGAGCTGCTTGCGCATCTCGACGAGCTTCTCGCGCACGCCGCGGGCGACTTCGACGGCGTTGGACCCGCGCTGCTTCTTGATGCCCATGCCCTGGGCGGCCTCGCCGTTGGAGCGGGCGATGCGGCGGCGGTCCTCGAGCCCGTCCTCGACGAGCGCGACGTCGCGGAGGCGGACGCGGGCCTCGCCGTCCTGCCGGAGCACGATGTCGCGGAGCTCGTTCAGGTCGAGGGCCTCCCCCTCGGCGCGGACGTTGATCTCGCGGGTCTCCGTCTCGATGCGCCCGGCGGGCACTTCGATGTGCTCCCGCTGGAGCGCCCGCACGACGTCGTCGATCGCGAGGTCGTACGACTCGAGGTTCCTCGCGTTCACCCAGATCCGCACGTTCCGCTGCAGATATCCGCCGAGCATCACGTCGCCGACGCCCGGAACGAGCTGGAGCTGGTCCTTCAACTGGTTGCGGACGATGTCCGACAGCTCCTGCGGCCGGCGCGGGCCCGCCAGCGCGACCCACATGATCGGCTGGTCCTCGGGGTTCTGCTTCGTCACGATCGCGGGGTCCAGGTCCTTCGGAAGCGTGCGCTGCGCCTGCGCGATCTTCGTCTGCACGTCCTGGAGCGCGGCGTCGATGTCCCGCGTCAGGTCGAATTCGATCGTCACCGTCGCCGACCCCTGGCGGCACGAGCTGGACACCTCCCGGATCCCCTCCACCGACATCACGGCGTCCTCGACCGTGTCGACGACGTCGTTCTCCATGACCTCCGGCGCCGCTCCCTCCCAGTTCAGGTTCACCGTCACCGTCGGGAAGTCCACGTCCGGCATCTGCGAGACGCCCAGGCGCTGGAACGCGACGGCGCCGATCACGAGGAAGCTGATCATCAGCATCCACGCAAACACGGGTTTCCTGATCGACAGGTCCGACAGCGTCACTTCACCACCTCCACCTCCTGCCCGTTCCGCAGCGCGCCTGCCCCGCGGACGACCACCTGGTCGCCCTCCTTCAGGCCTTCGACCGCCTCGACGCGGCCGTCCGCCGTCTGGGTCCCGGGCTTGACTCTCCGCTCGACCGCCTTGCCGCCCTCGACGACGAACGCGATGAATCCGCGCTCGGTCGGGAGGAGGGACTCCGCCGGGATGACCAGGCTTCCCTCGCGGTTCGCCAGCACCACGGACACCGTCCCCGACATGCCCGGCTTCAGCGCCTCCGGCGGCGAGAGCAGACGCGCCTTGCACGCCACCGTCCGCGTCCTCGGATCCGCCGCCTGGCTGACCCAGAACAGCTCCGCCTCCGGTTTCGCCCCTTCCGCCGCCCGCGCCACGAACCCGACCCGGAGGCCCGCCATGAGCCGCGCCGACTCGCTCTCCGGCACCGTGAACCGCACGTGCAGCTCCGACACGTCCACGATCCGCGCCACCTCCGTCTCCGCCTTCACGTACTCGCCCGTCGAAATCCCCCGCGCGTTGATCTTTCCCGCGATCGGCGGCCTCACGGCGCTGTCCCGAAGCGCCTTGCGCGCGATGGCCAGCGCCGCCTCCGCCCGTGCCCTGTCCGCCACCGCCCGGTCGTGCGCCGCCTTCGCCTCCGCCAGTTCCTCGTCGCTGATGTACTTCTGCTCATGGAGCGGCCTGCGCTGGTTCCAGACGACGAGCGCGTGGTCCAGGTCAGCCTGCGCCCGGGCGAGGTCCGCGACGGCGCGCTTCTCCTCCAGCGCGTACTTCTCCTCGTCGATGCGCACGAGGACCGTCTCCGGCGTGACCGGG
>JADLHC010000124.1 GCA_020849035.1 Planctomycetia bacterium | reverse complement strand
GGGCGCTCGCCTCTACGAGGCCCTCCCCGGCCTCGGCGCCCGCGTGGCCATCGACGGAACCGAGCACCTCTTCGGCTCACTCCGGCTCATGCGCGAGAAGGGCTTCCCGGTCGGGCCCCTTGAGGAGTCCGTCGCCCGCCACGAAGCCGAGGGACGCAGCTGCGCGATTCTCGCCACGCGCGAGGCCCCCGTGGGGCTGATCGCATTCGCGGACCGCGTTCGAGACCACGCCGCGGCGGCGCTGCGCGACCTGCGGTCCGCCGGGATCGCCTCGATCTCCATGCTGACCGGCGACTCCCCCGCGGCGGCACGCGCCGCGGCGGCGAAGCTGGGCGTGGACGACGTCCGCGCGGGCCTCCTCCCGGCCGACAAGCTCGACGCCGTCGCCGCCCTCCGCGGCGCCCACGGCCGCCTCGCCATGGTCGGCGACGGCGTCAACGACGCCCCCGCCCTCGCCGCGGCCGACGCCGGCATCGCCATGGGCGCCGCCGGCTCCGATGCCGCCCTCGAGGCCGCGGACGTCGCCCTCATGTCCTCCGACCTCCGCCAGCTCCCCTTCGCCCTCCGCCTCGGCCGCCGAGCCACGCGCATCATCGCCCAGAACATCGCCCTCTCCCTCGCCTTCAAGCTCCTCTTCGTCGCCCTCGCCGCGGCAGGCCTCGCCAATCTCTGGATGGCCGTCGTCGCAGACGTCGGCGTCTCCCTCCTCGTCATCTTCAACGGCCTTCGCCTGCTCGCCGCCGGGGAGTCCTGCCCACCTGCCCATGACCCCCAGCCGCAGGATCCGTGCTGCGGAGACGACGCCTGCAGGGGGAAGCGGACATGAAGAGCCTCGGCTCCGCGAAGGTCCTTCTCGCCCTCCTTTTCGCGGCCACCGCGTTCCATGCAGTCCGCCGCATCTACACGCTCAAGACCGACTTCGACGGCTTCTGGCGCGCAGGACGGGCAGTCCTGGAGGGCCGCGATCCCTACGAGCCCGGCCCGGGTCCGAAGGACGACCGCCTGGTCTTCCCCTCGATCCGCGCCGCCGCGGAGGCCCGGCACGGCCCCCCGTCCTCCCGCGTCCCCGATCCCGTCGCAGACGAAGCCGACGGCGAGGGCAGCCACACCCAGGAGTCGGCCGTCCTCCGCTATCTCCCCTTCTTCGGGATCTTCATGGCGCCATTCGCGCTTCTCCCCATGGACCTGGCGGCCCTGGCCTGGCACGCCCTCTCGTTCGCGGCGCTGCTCGTGGGAATCCGAAGCGCGTTCCGCCTCTCGGGTCGCGACCGCCCGCTCGCCTCGGGGGACACCGTGGCGGTCCTGCTCGTGACGGCCGTGTTCTGGGCCGACACGTTCACGATGGGACAGGTCGGACTGGTCACTCTCGGGCTGTCGCTGGCGGCGGCCGACGCCGCGCGGAACCGGCCCTGGCTCGGCGGCGCCCTCGCGGGCCTGGCGGCGGCCATCAAGGTCACCCCCGCGATCGTGGCCGTCTGGTTTGTCCTCAAGCGCCGCTGGGCCGCAGCCGCCGCCAGCGCCGCGGCGTTCCTGCTCTGCTGCGCCCTCACTGTCCCCGTCTGGGGCGCAGATCGCGCGCGCGATCTCCACGCCGCATGGCTCGAGCAGGGCGCCGCGACGGCCGGACGGAAGTTCTTCGAGCACGGATCGTCCTTCCGCTACCAGAACCAGTCGCTGCACGCGTGGGCCGCGCGGGTCTTCATGGACGTGAACGCCGGGCGGAGCCGCAAGCCGTTCCGGATCAACGTCGCGGACCTGTCCCCGTCCGCCGTGGCGTGGATCGTCCGTCTCGCGCAGGTCCCGCTTCTCGCGCTGGCCGCGTTCGCGCTGCTTGCCCGGAAGAACCGCGAGCCGCTCACGCTCTCCGAGGCGGGGCTCGTGTGCACGCTCACGACGTTCGTCGCCCCGGTCTGCTGGACCTTCCACCTGGTCGTCCTGATCCCCGCGGTCGCGTGCCTCCTCGACCGCCGCGCAGAGCCCGAGTTCCGGCGCTGGCTCCTCGCCGTCGTCCTCCTCGAATTCGGCATGGCCCACCCGGTCACGAGGGCGCTCGGGCTCCCCATGCTCGCATGCCTCGCCGCTTTCCTCGGCTGCTGGCGATCCGTCGTCCGCGAACGCGCAGGCTTCCCGGCCGTCCCCCCCGGATCGGCGGCCGCAGCCTGAGCAAACTCAGGCAAGTCCCTTCTCACCGGCGCCGGCTCGGATCGATTGCACCCTTCGACTTGCCCTGCCGGCTCGCCCATGGCAGGCCGGGCCGCCAGGGGCCCGGGCATGAGAAGGCACTTTCTCGGCCCGGCTTAGAGCCAGGCCGGGATCCACCCCGCCCACGACGCCGGAACGTGGAGCCACGGAAGCTGCCCTGCGCCCTTCAGCCACAGCGCAACCCCGACGCCTGCAATCAGCAACCAGATCCCGTACTCGTGATTCCGGATCAGCGCGTGCTTGAAATCGAACTCCGTCGGCTCCTTCGAGGCATACGGCCTCAGGCGCGGAACCAGGCTGTTCACCGCAACACGGTACTCCGCATACTCCATCCCGTACCGGCGCAGCAGCCGCTCGCCCTCCACCCAGCGCTTCCGCGGCATCGTGAAGAGGTGGAACACGATGTGGAACGCGGCGAGCATTCCCCAGTTGCCCGCGATCACGAACAGCCCCGAGACCGTGAACATGGAGCCGAAGTACATCGGGTCGCGAAGGAAGCGGTAGGGTCCGCCGGTCGAAAGGCGGCTGTTCTTCACGAGGCACCCAGCGCTCCAGAGGCGCATCGCGACGCCGATGGCGGTCCGCCCCAGCCCGAGGCCGAGGATCCACCCGGCCTGGGGTTTGGCGAGCGCGAGCCACGCAAGCCCCAGCGGGACCAGAAGCCCGTTCCGCCACGTGATTTCAGAAGGACGAATCATGGTGACCTCCGGAGCCCCCGGCGGCTCCAGCAAGGGCGGGCATCATACATGACCGTTTCCAAATGCCATCATGGCGTACGCGCCCAGGCCTGTCTTCAGGCCCGCCACCGGCACCGACTCGTCCGCGACGTGGCACCCCGCCTCCTCGGCCGGCGAATAGCCCACCGTGGGAATCCCGGCCGCGCTCGTCAGCCGCCCGTCCGTCGCGAACCTCCACACGCCGACACGCGGCGCACGCCCCGAGGACGCCCCCACCGCCGCCGCCACCCGCTTCACCAGCGGATGCCCCTTCGGCGTCACGAACCCCTCCTGCGTCGTCGTCACATCCTTTTCGCCGTAACCCGTCCACGACCGGTAGTCCGTGCGCGGCAGGTCCACCTCGAAGCGGCCGCCGACGTGCCTTCGCAGCCACTTCGCCGCGTCCACGGGGCGCTCGACGGTGGAGCGCCAGTCGAGGAACACTTTCGCGACGCCCGGGATCACGTTCGAGGACGTCGCGTCCACCTGGTAGAGCGTCGGCGCGATCGTCGACGGCCCCAGGACGGCGTGCCGCGGCAGTTTCCGGACCGCCTTCTCGAGCCCGGCCAGGAACCTCGCCGCGTCGTAGTTCGGGTTCCGCGCGAGCGCGGGCATCGACGCGTGCCCGGCCCGGCCGCGAAACGTGACCCAGACGGCCATCCGGCCACGGTGCCCGATCCGCACGCCACCGTCCGTCGGCTCCCCGACGACGCAGAGATCCGGCCGCCGGCCATGCTCCAGCAGGTACCGCGTGCCGAGCCCTCCCGTCTCCTCCATCACCACCGCCGCCACGATCACGTCCCCCTCCGGGGCCGCCCCGGCACGCTTCAGCACGCCCCCAGCATGCACCATCATCGCCAGCGCGCCCTTCATGTCCGTCGCGCCGCGCCCCCACAACCGGCCGCGCGCCACCGCGCCGCCGAAAGGTCCGCCGCTTTTCCACGCCGACTCCTCGCCCGGCGAGACGTGGTCCATGTGCCCGTTCAGCATCAGCACCGGGCCGGACCCGCCACGGATCGTGCCGATCACGTTGCCGGCGCCGTCGACCTCGACCGAGTCGTACCCGAGATCCGACATCTCGCGCGCCACGATTCGCGCAATCTCCTCCTCCTGGCCCGGCATCGACCGGGTGCGCACCAGCTTCTGCGCGAACGCCAGGGCGCGAGGGAAGGCCTTGCGGCACACCGGAAGGAGACTCACGGGACGTAGCACCACAGCAGCCGCCCGCCGCGCGAGCGGACCTCGCATCCCCCCATCGCCGCCGGAAACAGGAAGGTCTGCCCCTTCTTCCATTTGTGCGCCTTCCCGTCCACGACGAACTCGCACTTCCCCTCCGCGGCCATCACGATGTAGAAACGCGACGCGTCCCCCGCCCACTCCGCCTTCCCCGAGAACTCCAGCGACTCGAGCACGAAGCGCCCGCACCAGACCAGCACCTCCCGCTTCCCTTTTCCCGACCCGCGCCTGACCTTGATCAGCTCGTACGTGCGCAGGTTCTCGCGGACCTCGGCAGCCTTGCACTTGGCGAGGCCCGTCGTGTGCCAGTCGATCGCCGCGAGCCCCTTGTCGATCTGCATCGTGCGGCCGCTCCGCCCCCAGTCCCAGATGCGGTAGGTCGTGTCGGAGTTCTGCTGGAATTCGGCGAAAAGGACGTCCTCCGCGGCGTGAATCGTCCCGGGCGGCATCAGCACGATGTCCCCGTCCGCGAGCGGGAATACGTTGAGGCACGCGCCCGCCTCGCCCTTCGCCAGCGCCGCCGTGAACTTCTCGCGCGTCATCCCCGGGACGAGGCCCTTGTAGAGCCGCGCCTTCGGGCCCGCCGAAAGCACGATCCAGGCCTCGATCTTCCCCGGGACGCCCTCGCCCTCGGCCACCGCCGCAAATTCGTCGCTCGGATGGACCTGGATCGAGAGCGGCAGGCCGACGTCGACCAGCTTGACCAGGAGCGGGAAGCGCCCGCGCCAGCCGCCGGCGATGTCGCGACCGAGGATCTCGACCGGGAACTTCTCGAGCAGCGCGCGGAGCGCCTTTCCCTTGAACGGGCCCTCCGCGACGACCGAGACGGCGCCGTCCCGGCAGGCGACCTCCCACGATTCCCCGAACAGCTTGCGCCCCGGAAGGGACTTGCCCATGGCGGTGGCGAGGCGGCGCGAGCCCCACGGCTTCTCGACGAGGATCTCGCGAAAGCGGAGCGGGACGCGCGGAAACGGGGCGGACATGGGGCGGGAATGATACTGGAAGGGCGGCGGGAGCGACAGTCAGGGCGCTTCGGAAAGGGCTTCCGGCGCCGCCGGGGGTTCGATCTCGCGGGCGAGCGAGGAGACGAGGATGGCGAGGGCGATGCCGCCGCAGACGTCGGAGAGGAAGTGGACGCCGACGTAGAGGCGCGTGCAGGCGATAGCGACGGCGACCGCGAAGAAGGCCGGGCGAAGGCGCGGGACGAACGCGGAGAGGAGGATGGCGGCTGCGAAGGCGCCGTTGGTGTGATTGCTGGGGAAGGAGGCGTCGTCGGCTGTCGTGAGAGAGACGAAGTCGTCGAGCGTCTGGTACGGGCGCCGGCGGCCGACGAGGACCTTCACGACGGACCCGAGCAGCAGCGCGGCCCCGGTGCCGCCCGCGACGAGCAGGGCCTGCCTCCATCGGCGGGCATACGCGAGCCCGGCGCTGCCGGCCCAGACGAACGCGACGAGCGTCCACGCGCACGTCGCCCCGAGCGCCGCGGGATTGAGCCCGTCCCGGCGGCGGGACTCGAACCACTGCGAGACCGCCGCGTCCGCAGGCCAGGCGATCGCCGTCACCGCGCAGGCGGCCAGGAAAGCCGCTCCCCGCGCCTGCCGCGGCGTCACTTCAAGTCGGCCCCGGTGAGCCGCTCGATCTCATCGGCGCCCCGCGGAATCCAGGACGTCAGGCTCTCCGCCCCGTCCCCGGTCACGACCAGCACGTCCTCGATGCGCACGCCGATTTCCTCGTCCTCGAGGTAGATGCCGGGCTCGACCGTCACCACCATCCCCGGCTTCAGGCGCGCCGCGTAGTCTCCGACGTCGTGCACCTGCAGCCCGACCCAGTGACTCGTCAGGTGCGGCATCCGCTGCGTGAACCCCCTGTCTTTCAGCACCTGCCGCGCAATCGCGTCCACCTCGCCGAGCGTCACCCCGGGCTTCAGCGCCGCGATCGCCGCGTCCTGCGCAGCCAGCACCGCCTCGTACACCTCCCGCTGCCGTTGCGTGAACTTCCCGTTCACTGGAAACGTCCGCGTGATGTCCGCCGCGTACATCCCGATCTCCGCCCCCGTGTCCACCACCACCAGCTCGTTCCGGTCGAACTCCGCTGAATTCTCCGTGTAATGCACCATCGTCCCGTTCCGCCCGCTCCCGACGATCGAGGGGAACGCCAGCCAGCGCGCGCCGCGCTCCAGGTACCCGCGCTCCAGCCCGTCCTGGAACTCCCGCTCCTTCATCCCCGGCTTCACGCTCCGGATCGCCTCCACCAGCGACTCCCCCGTCACCCGGCACGCGCGCCGCAGGCACTCGATCTCCGACCGGTCCTTCACCTGCCGCAGCTCCGTCAGCTTCGGCTCGAGCGCCCTGACCTTCTCCCCCTCCACCCGCTTCCTGGACTCCGAAATCCACTCCAGGCGCCGCTTCGACGGCCCGAACGGATCCCCGAACTCCCGCCGCTCGCCCGGGCGGTTCCACGTCGAGTAGAACTCCGAGCGCCCGCCCGGCAGCCACAGCCCGTCGGCGGCGTATCGCCCCAGCGTCACGTCCAGCATGTCCATCGCCAGCACGCCGTCGAACCCCGGCGGCGCCGGCTCCGTCCCGTCCGGCGTGAACAGCCACGCCCCATCCTCCGTCAACGCAAGCACCACCCCGGGCCACTCCAGGCCGGTCAGGTACCAGAAGTCGTTGTCCTGCCGGAACGGCTCCGCAGCCGGCGCCCCGGGGACAAGCGCCAGCCCGCTCTCGATCCGCGCCCGCAGCCGCTCGCGCCTTGCCGCATACGGAACGCCCTCCTCCGCAGCGTCCTCGGCTGTCGCCGAAACGACGAGAAGCAGAAGCGCCGCCAGCGTTTTCAGCCGTGTCATCGCGTGGCTCTCCCTGGATCGCACGCGCGGACTTTACCAGATCGCCGGGGGCGAACGTCCATCGTCGCGGCCTTCCGCGACGGCGGGACCCGAAGTCCGGCCGCGCGTCCTCAGGACTGGAAGATCGGCAGGTACTGGTACGGAATCGCGAGCGTCAGGACCGCGAAGGCCGTGCAGTAGGCGCCGTCGTACTCGCCCTGCCACGAACCGTCCGACTGCTGCGACTTCACGTACTCGTCGCGCACCATCGGGAACCAGTCCTCCCACGTCTGCCCGCCCGCGAAGTACGCCGCCATGGTGGCGTACAGGTTCCCGTAGTACTTGTGCCCCCAGTTTCCGCCCGCCTGGCCTTGCCGGTTCTTCTTGAGGAACTCCAGGCCCTTCTTCACTTCCTTCGCCTCGTACTCCCCGAACAGCTGCATGCTCGCCACCGCGCCGGCCGTGAGCGGGAAAGTCCCGCCGCCGCCGCCTCCCTGCAGCGAGTACTTGAACGAACCGTCGGCGTTCGCCGACTTCTTCAGGTACCCGATCCCCTTCTCGATCACCTTCTTGTCAACCTGGAAGCCGGCGTTGCGGCAGGAACGGAGCGCCATCACCTCCGCGACCGTGACCGAGCCCTCGTCGTACGTCGGCTCCGGCACGTACCCCCAGCCGCCCAGCGAGGTCTGCGAGTACGCAATGATGCCGATCGCCTTCTTGATCGCCGACTCCATCTTCTGCCGCGTGTCGTCCCCGGCCGTCATCATCCCGTAAGCCTCGCCCAGGAACATCGTCGCGAAACCGTGCCCGTGCATGCGCGACTGGTCCCCCGAGAGCTCCATGATGTAGCCCTTCCGCGAGCTCTTGCTGCAGTTCAGGATGTAGTCGATGGCCTTCCGCAGGCACTCGCCGTGCTTTCCGCGGCCCGGCTGGTGCCCCTCCGCCATGAACGCGCACCCCGCCAGCGACGTCGTCGCCACGTGCACGCTCTGCCCGAACTCCCCCTTCTTCCCCTGCACCTTCTTCAGGTAGTCCAGCCCCTTCCGCGTCGCCGCCAGCTGCGCCTCGTTGATCAGGTTCTTGCGCTCCACCGGGGGAGCGTCGGCAGGCTTGTCTTCGCCGAGGGCGCGGGAAGCGGCGCCGGCGAGGGGGAGAGCGGCGAGGCCGAGGCTGCGGAGGAGGAAGTTGCGGCGGTCGATCGGGGTCACGGGCGGTTCTCCGATGGGGGCCCGCAAGAACGCCCGCGCGTCCCTTTCGGGCCCGCACGGGCGGCGTTGGCCGCTCAAGTGGGAATCAGTCCTGGCTCAGGATCTTCGAGTATTCGAGCAGTTTCTCGCGGTACGTGCCTTTCACGTTTCGGAAGTCGTCTTCCGCCTGGCTGAGCTCGTCGCGGAGGCGATCCGGCAGGTTGCCCCACCGGTCCGGCAATCCCGCGGTGCGGTCGACCGGCGCTCCGCCGGCGTCCGCGGCGTTGGGCGTGTACGGCTTCGTCGCGGGGCTGCTCGGCTTGTTCGGATTCGCGTTCTTCGGCGTCGGCTGCTTGCGGCTCCCAGCCTGGGAGCGCTTTTCGCTGCAGCTTCCCCCTCAGTCGCCTTCCTTGGCGGCCTTGATCAGCCGCTCCAGATCGCGCACCGCACCGTCCTGCTCGTTCTTCCCTGCGTCGAAGATGCGGGTCATCTGCTCGATCGCCTTCCTCTGCAGGTCGGCGGATTCGAGAAGCTCGTTGGCGTCCTCGATGACCTCCCCCTGCTCGTTCACCGCCTTCGCGGCGCCCGCCTTCGCAAGGCTCTCCTCGGCGTTCTTCATCCGCCCGACGATCCCCTCGAGCGCACCGAGGACGTCGATCGACTCCTCCTCCGTCGCCTCCTCGTCGCTGCCCGGGAGGACCTCCTCACCCTCGGGCTTCTGCCCTTCGGGGAACTCCTCGCCGGGGTCAGCCGCGGCCGGCACCGCCAGAACCAGGCCCAGGATCGCCGCCAGGACAGGTCTCCACGCCATCCGCCTTCCTCCGATTCTTCTCCACTTCAGACGCCTGGGAGGACCCGAAGGTTCAACCTGATTACTCGGACGCCCCGAGGAGCCGGCTGTACTCCATCAGCTTCTCCCGGTACGCGCCTTTCGTGCTCCGGAACTCGTCGTCGGCCTGGCTGATCTCGTCCCTCAGTCTATCAGGCAGGTTTCCCCACCGATCGGTCAATTCCGCGGCCCGTTCCCTCGCGCCCGTGTCCCCCTCACCGTTCGGGTTGTAAGGCCTCTGCGCCGGGTTCGAGGACTTGTTCTGCTGCTGCTGGTTCGGCTGCTTCTGCTGCTGCTTCTTCTTCTGTTGCTGCTGCTGCTGGCCCTGCCCCTGCTGCTCCTTGGCCGCCTTGATCAGCTTCTCGATCCCCTCCACGGCCTTCGACTGCCCGTCCTTCGAGCCGTCGAAAATCTTCGTCATCTCCCGGATCGCCTTGTCCTGCAGGTCCTTCGCCGTCAGCAGCTTGTCCGCGTCCTCGATCGCATTCCCCTGCGCGTCCGTCGCCTTCCAGCTCCCCGCCTGCGCCAGCGAAGACTCGGCGTCCTTCATCTTCCCGATGATCGCCTCCAGCGTGCCCAGCACGTCCACTTCCTCCTCTTCCATCTCCTCTTCCTCGGAGCCGGGAAGAGCTTCCTCGCCCTCCGTCTTCGGGCCCTCGGGGAATTCCTCGTCGTCCGCGAACGCCGGGACCGAGAGGGCCGCCGCCAGCGCGCCCGCCGTCGCGAGGCGCCACAGGTTCGTGATGATGCGCATGGTTATCTCCCTCCTCCCTGCATCTTCTCTTTGACCTTCTCCGTAAAGTTCCGCGTCAGCTGCGCGATGTGCCCCTGCTCGGCGCGCAGCCGCTTCAGGATCGCCGCCTGCACCGGGTCGAGCTCCTTCTGGGCGACTTTCGTCGTCTCCTTCGCGAAGCGCTCGGTCTTCTGCTTGAGCTGCACCTGCATCGTCCGCAGCAGCTTCAGCTCGGCCACGTCCGGGATCAGCGGCCCGCCGCCGCCCCCGCCGCCGCCCTGCTGCTGCTGCTTCTTGCGGCGCTGGCGCTCCTTCTGCATCGCGCTCACGAGCTCCTTCAACCGCGAGAGCACGTCGCCTTCCAGCTCCTGCGTGTACTCGCCGACCTCCTGCTTGCCCAGCTCCTCCGCGATCGTGCCCATGTCGTCGCGGCACGTCTCCAGCACCCACGTGTAGACCTGGGAACCCTCTTCCTCGATCTTCTTGCGAAGTGCCTCTGCGATCTTGCGCAACTCCTCCTGCTCGTTACGGATCTTGCGGACGTCCATCTGGCCCTTGCGGTCGAGGTCGCCGTCCTTCTTCTTGGCCTCGTCGAGGCGGCGGGTCTCGCTGTTGATGACCTCCTGGCGCTGGACGAGTTCCTGCAGCTGGTTCTCCATCTGCTGCAGCTGCTCCTCCTGGAGCTGCTGGGCGTACTGGCGCTCAGCTTCCTCGAGGTCCTCCATCGCCTTCTGGAGGTCCTCTTCGGTCTTTTCGCTGTCCTGCTGGGCCTGCTGCGAATTCTGCTGCTGCTGGCTCTGCTGGGTCTGGCTCGCCGACTTCGAGGCGTCGGACAGCGACTCAGAGGACTTCTTCTCCGGGACCTTCGCCGCCTTCTCGGACATCTTCTTGAGCTGCTCCTCGATCTTGCGCTGGCGCTCGCGCAACTGCTCCAGCTTCCGCTTCTGCTCGTCCGTCAGCTCGCGCTGCGTCAGCTTCTCCAGCTCCTTCTTCGCCTCCTCGAGGGCCTTCTTCGCGGCTTCCTGGTTCTGCTGGGCGCTCTGGTTGTCCTTCTGCTCCATCTGCTTCCCGGCCTTGTTCATCTCGCCGGAAGCCTGCTGCGTCTTCTGGCCCGCCTTGCTCATCGAAGCCGACCCGTTCGGGTCCTTCTGCGCGTTCTTCTTCGCCGCCTCGTCCATCTTCTCCGCCAGGTCCTTCATCTTGCGCTCCAGCTCCGCCTGCTTCGCGGCGACTTCCTTCGCCTTCTCGTCCTGCTTGTCCTTCGACGCCGCCTGCGCCTTCTGCATCTTGTCGAGAGCCTGCGCGGCCTTCTGAAGGTCCTTGCTTGCCTCCTGCTGGTTCTGCTCCGCCTCGGACGACTTGCCGTCGCTCATCTGCTGGGACGCCTCGCCCATCTCCTGGCTGGCGCTCTTCGTCGACTTCGACGCCTGCTCCGCCGCCTTCTTCATGTCCCCGTTCTCGCCCGACTTGCCCGCCATCTCCTCCAGCTTCTTCGACAGGTCGTGCGCTTTGTCCTGCAGGTTCTGCTGCTTCTTTGCAACCTCGCCCATCGCCTTCGCGTCCTTCTGCGCCAGCTGGCGCTCCAGCTGCTCCAGCTTCTCCTTCGCCTGGCTCAGCGTGTTCAGCGCCTGGTCCTGGTTCGTCTTCGCCCCGGCCGGGTTCTTCTGGCCCAGCTCCTGCTCGGCCTTCTTCATGTCGCCCGAAGCGCCCTGGGTCTTCTCGGACGCCTCCTTCATCGCGTCCTTCACCGGCTTGCTGTCCGACTTCTCGCCCGCCTTGCCCATCGCGTCCGCAAGCTTCTGCGTCGCGTCCTTCAGGTCGCCCTGCGCCTTCGCCTGGTCGGCAAGGTCCTTCTCGCGGTTCTGCCCGGCCTGCGCCAGATCCTTCTCCAGCGCCTCCTTCGCCTTCGCCAGCGCTTCCGCCGCCTTCTGCTCGTTCTGCTGCGCCAGCCCCGGCGTCTCGTCCTCCAGGTCCTTCGAGGCCTTCTCCATCGCCTTGCGGGCCTCCTCCATCGCCTTCTTCGCCTCGTCCGTCCCCTTCGAGTCGGGCAGGCCGCTCAGCTTCTCCTCCGCCCGCGCCGCGTCCCGCGCGTTCTTCTCCTGCGCCTTCTGGATCGAGCCCATCTTCTGGGAAGAGTCCTCCGCGGCGGCCTCCTTCGTGCGCTTCTGGATCGACTCCTGCTCCTTCTGGAGCTTCTCGATCGCCTCGATCGCCTCCTTCGTCTGCTGGGCGCCTTCGGCGGACGCCTTGGCCTTCGCGATGGCTTCTTCCTGCTTCTTGATCAGGTCCTTGAGCCCCTTGACCGCATCGGCGAGGTCGCGCACCTCCGGGGACTGCGCGTTCTTCATCTCGCTCTGGAGCTTGTCCTGCTCCGCTTTCAGCGCCTCGAGGTCCTTCTTCGCCTGCTCGATGTCCTTCTCCATCCCGGCGGCGTCGTTCTGCTTGAGCGTGTCCTCGAGCTCCTGCTGCTCCTTGATCGCGTTTTCGAGAGCTTCCTTCATCTCGGCGACGTCCTTCTCGCGATCCTTGTTGATGTCCGACGTGTCCTTCGTGATGTCCTTCTGGTCCTTCTGCACGCCCTTCAGCTCCGCCATCAGCTTTCGGATCTCCTCGAGCTTCTTCTTCAGGTCGTTCTCGCTGTTCCGGTTCTCGAGGATGTCCAGGATCCCCTGGAGGTCGTTTACGATCTCCTGCTGCTTCTCGATCGCCGTTCCCATCTGCGCCTGGGCGACGAGGGCGATGATCTCCTTGATGTCCTGGTCGAGAAGCGAGCCTCTGAGGGCCTCGAGGCCCTGGTAGAGCTTGGCGGCGGCCTCGGGCTCCTTTTCCTGGAGGCCGTCGGCGACGCGTTTCATCTTCTCCTTGAGGTCCTCGACCCTGCGCGCGATCTCCTGCTGGCGGTCGAGAACGACTCGGTTCGCGCTGCCGCCCGGGTCCTCGGCGTAGAGGTGGGCTGCGATGACCGTGCACAGGGCGAGGCCCGTGCTGATGAGTCCGGCGAATCGACGCATGACTGGATCCTCCTCGTCCCCCGGTTATTTTGACCGGCGCATGTCTTCGAGATTGCCCTTGGCCTTCTGGAGAAGCTCCCGGACGTAGCGGACCACCTCCAGGTACGTTTCGTATTCCGTCAGCAGCCCCAGGATCGTGTTCAGGTCCGTGAGGATGTCCTCCTGCCGGATCGCGGCGTCCTGCAGCCGGCCCATGCGCTCCTTCGCCTGGCCGACCGAGCCGGACGAAGCGAGCGTGGCGGCGGCCTCGGGCGACTTCTGCTCCGTGACGCCGTGGAGCAGGTCGCCGGGCCTCTTGAGGCGCGCCTCGGAGCCGCCCTCGAGGAGCTTGTTGTAGCGCATGTCGCGCACGATCTCGTCGAACTCGTGCGTGATGCGCTCCATGTGCTGCGTGATGCGGCGCTGGTTGCCCGCGGCCCCGTTCACCTCCTGGCGCTCGATCGCCGACAGGATGTCCTTCGCCCCGACCGCGTCCATCAGCCGCGCCGAATCCGAACGGCCCGACTCCTGGAACTGGATGACCCGCTGAAGCTCCTCCCGGATCCGCGCCAGCCGGTCCTCCATCTTCCTCAGCAGGTCGTCCCGCTTGACGACCGTGAACTGGAACACGCGGGTCTTCGTCTCGTTGGCCTTCGGGATCTCCCGGCCGTCACGCGCCACCAGCTGGTACTGGATCACCATCCCTTCCTTCGCGCCGAACTCCGCCATGTCGAACCAGAACTCCGTGTCGATGCGCTTCGCGGGGTAGCTCTCCGTGTTGTACGCATCCAGCGCCACCGTCGCCTCGCGCTTCGGGTCGTTCTGCACGCGGATCAGCAGCTCCAGCTTCGTCACGCCGAAATCGTCCGTCGTGGCGAGGCGGATCGGAATGCGCGCCGTCGCCGTGCAGAACTTGTCGAGGTTCGGCTCCGATACCCGGATCTCGGGCGGCTTGTCCTCGATCGCCTTGATCGAGTAGCGGACGGGGGAAGCGGTCTGGAGGCCGTTGACGGCCTGCAGCCAGATCGCGTACTGCGTGTTCGTCAGCACCTCGACGGGAGCCACGACAAGCCTCGGCCGCCCCTGCGCGTCGTTCCTCACCGCCAGCTCGCGCACGTCCTCCTCGCCCCGCCGCCCGAACATCGCCTTCGCCTTCGCGATGTCCAGGTTCGCCTGCGCCGTCACGGTCACCTTCGTCCCCGGCGGCGCGATGATGTTCCCGTCCTCCACCGGCGAGGTCGGGTCCGTGTCCTTCAGCTGCGTGTAGTCGGGGTAGTCGTAGAGAAGGGTGATCCGCTCGACCGTCGGCGGGTTCAGGACCTGTACGATGACGCGGTCCGTCTCGTCGTCGCCCGCCTCGATCCAGAACTGCATCGGCTCGATGACTTTGGTGAACTCGAAGACCCAGCGGTTCCCCGTCTCGGACCGCATCGGGCGCGAGATCCCTTCACCCTGGCCGGAAAAGACGTAGTGGATGACGGCCTTGCGCGGCTGCTTCCCGCGCGTCTCCACCTCCACCCGCAGGTCGTCGCCCTTCGCCACCGTCACCTCGGACCCCGCCGGCTCCAGGACCACGATCTGAGTCTGCTTCGGCCACTGCACCGTGTCCGAAAGCAGCCGCCCGAGCCAGGTCTTCACCGCGTCCACCTGCCAGACCGCCAGGCCCGCAGCCACCACCAGCGCCGCCGCAGTCCCCGCAGCCATCTTCATCGGCCCCGCCGGCACGACCACCGGCGAGAAGTCCAGCCGGTCCGCTTCGCCCATCGCTTCCTTCACGAGCGCGTCCACGAGCTCCGGCGAATTGAACCGTGCGAACTCGCCGCGCTGGCGGCTGAGCTGGATGGCGCTGATGAGGCGGTCGTGGAGGTCCGGGTACTGCTGTTCGACGCACAGCGCGAGGTCGTCGTCGGAGAGGGGGATGGCGAGGGGGACGACGACGAAGCGCCACGCGGCGACGGCGACGGCGCCGAGGCCGGCGGCGAGGACGGTGAGCCGCACGGCGAAGGGCACCTTGGGGATGAAGTAATCGATGCAGAACGAGAAGAGGGCGGCGGCGAGGAGGACGAGGGCGACGCGGCAGATGCCGTCGAGGGTGACGAGCTGCCGGACGCGGGCGCGGACGGCTTCGATCTTTCCGAGGATAGGCGAAAGGTCCATCAGTTCCTCCGGGGCTCCGGGAAGGCCGGGATGCTACCGGATGGGACGCCGCCGGGCATGGATCGGTTCACCGCTTGACCTCGAGTTTTTCAACGGCGGACTCGGCATAACCGGCCCACGATTCTTCGCGGCCGCCGCTGGCGAAGAGGGCGCTGGCGGTCCAGGATCCCGGGGCGTCGAGGGCGGGGATCTGGCCCTTGAGGACGAGCCGGTTCTGCCTGTCGATGGAGACGAGCCCGTTGCGGGCCGGGAGATCGCAGGAGGCTGCGAGATCGGAGGCGGAGAGGCGGACGAGCCGGCGCGCGCCGGCGGGGTCTTCGAGCGTGAGGATGACGTAGGTCCGTTCGGAAATGGCGGATTCGACCAGGGTGGGCGCGTCGGACGTGAGCACGAGGGTGAACGGAACGGGTTTCCCGGGTGTCGCCGCCGCGAGCTCGAGCCGGACGAGCGGCGCAGGGGCCAGGGACGCGAACAGGTCCCAGTCCGCAGCGTCTGCAGCGAGCTCCAGGGGGGCGGCGGGCGCGGCTCCCGCGGCCGCGGTCGACTGGTACCCCGCGTGGACCTCGATGGAGCCCTCGCCGTTCGCAAAGGTCACCGCGCCGCTGGCCACGGTCAGGGCGGTGCGGCCCCCGGCGGCGCAGACACGGAAGAGCGTTCCGAGCACCACGGCGCGGGCCTGGGGGCCGACGATCCGGAATCCCCTCGCGCTGGGCTTGATTTCGGCGATGACCTCGCCGGAGTGGAGCTCGATGGTCCTGGAGTCTGCCATGCGCAAGGTCGTGCCGCCCGCAACGCGGAATCGGCCGACGCCGTCGATGGCGAAAACCGCCGCGGCGCCCGGATCCAGCGTGAGCGTTTCACCCATCGCGAGGGAAGCGCCGGGCTTCATGGCCTCGCGGCCCCCTCCGGAGGCCCGATACACCGCGACGCCTTCGCCGACCCGTTCCAGCCGTGCGACGGGGACCGTGGAGGCCGGGTCGGAAGGGCCGAAGAGGGAGAAGGCGGAAGCGGCGATGAGGAATGCGGCAGCGGCGGCAAAGGTCCGCCAGACCCAGGCGGAGACGCGGGCCGGAGCGGCCTCGAGGTCGTCGACGGCGTCGTTGATGCGGTCCCAGACGGCGGGGGCGGGGGCCGGGGTAGGTCCGATCGCCAAACGAAGAAGGCCGAAATTCTCTCGAATTTCGGCCTCTTGGGTGCGGCAAGCTTCGCAGATCTTGAGGTGGGAAGCGACGTTGTCGGATTCCGGTCTCGTCAGCTCATCCTTGACGTAATCAGTGAGCAGAGAACGAGTTGCGTCGCATGTCATGGAAGTGCGGTCCTTTCTACGTCGGCGCTGTACACCCTTGATCGCACTTCCTGCCAGAACGGTTCGCGAAATTCCGTCGGTCCCCCGCCCTCCGTTGGCTCCCTTTCGCCCCCCCCCATAATAGAATCCCGCCCCCATGCAGGTCGTCCTCCACTACGCCGAACTCGGACTCAAGGGCAAGAACCGCCCCTACTTCGAAATCCGCCTGTCGGAAAACGTCAAGCGGCTGCTTTCCCCCCTGGGGGCCGTCCGGCTCCACCGCCAGCCCGGACGCATCCTCGTTGAGCTCCCCGAGACCGTCCGCTGGGAAGACGTCCGCAGCCGCCTTTCCTGCGCCTGCGGCCTCTCCTATTTCGCCCGCGTCCACGTCCTCCCCGCCGACATGGACCGGCTCGAGGCGCTCCTCGCCGCGGAGCTCCCCGCACTCTCCTTCCGCAGCTTCGCCTGCCGCTGCCGGCGCATGAACAAGGAGTACCCTCTCACCTCCGAGCAGATGAACCGCCGCCTCGGCGCCTTCGTCCAGCAGCGCTTCCCCGGCACCACGGTCGACCTCGACGCGCCGGACCTCGAGATCTTCGTCGAACTCGTCAACAAGGTCTTCTACGCCTACTTCCGCAAGGAACCCGGCCCCGGCGGCCTCCCCGCCGGAACCGCCGGTCGCGTCGTCACCCTCCTGTCCGGCGGCATCGACTCCCCCATCGCCGCCTGGCGCATGATCCGCCGCGGTTGCCGCACCTCCTTCGTCCACTTCCACTCCATGCCCTTCACCTCCCAGGCCTCCCTCGACAAGGTCCGCGAACTCGCCCAGAAACTCGAACCGTGGCAGGGCCCCGCGCGGCTCCACCTCGTCCCGTTCGGCCCGCTCCAGCAGGAGATCGTCACGGGCGCCCCCCAGGAGTACCGCGTCATCCTCTACCGCCGCTTCATGACGCGCATCGCCGAGGCCGTCGCGCGCCGCGAGGACGCCCACGCGCTCGTCACGGGCGACTCTCTCGGGCAGGTCGCCTCCCAGACGCTCACCAACCTCGAAACCGTCAACTCCGTCGCCACGCTTCCCGTCCTCCGCCCCCTCATCGGCATGGACAAGCAGGAGATCATCGACGCTGCGCGCCGCATCGGGACCTTCGACACCAGCGCCCTGCCCCACGACGACTGCTGCTCTTTCCTCATGCCGCGCTCCCCCGCGACCGCCAGCTCGCCGGAGAAGGCCGCGGAGGCGGAGAAGGGGCTGGACGTGGCGCGGCTGGTGAAGGAAGCGCTGGCGCGGGCGACGGAGGAGCGGATCGGCGGGGGCGCCTGAAGCGCCGCGGCGCTCCGTTTGTGTTGCGCGCGGGCCCGCACCCGCTAACCTTCCTGCATGCGCACCCTCGTGATCGGCGGCGGCCCCGCGGGCCTGTACTTCTCGCTCCTTGCGAAAAAAAAACATCCTGATTGGGAGATCCGGGTCGCTGAGCGGAACGCGCCCGACGCGACGTTCGGGTGGGGCGTCGTGTTCAACGACAAGACGCAGAACTACCTGAAGGACAACGACGAGCCGTCGTGGCGGGACATCACGTCGACCTTCCAGATGTGGGACAACGTGGACGTGATCCATCGCGGGAAGAAGGTCAGCATCCGCGGGAACCGCTTCGCCGGGATCCGGCGGCTCACGCTGCTCCAGATCCTGCAGAAGCACTGCCTCGCCGCGGGCGTGGACGTCCGGTTCCAGACGGAGCTGGCCAAGCCGGAGCAATGGGCGGGGTTCGACCTCGTCGTCGCGGCGGACGGCGTGAACTCGATCGTGCGCCGGACCTACGCGGCGGAGTTCGGCCCGTCCGTGGACGTCCGCCCGAACCGGTACGTCTGGTACGGCACGCCGACGCTCTTCCACGGCCTCACCCTGATCTTCCGCGAGAACGCCGACGGGCTGTGGATCGCGCACGCGTACAAGTTCGACGCGAACACGAGCACGTTCATCGTCGAGACGGACCCCGCGACGTGGACGAAGGCCGGGATGGACCGGAAGGACGAGTCCGCCGCGCGCCGCTACCTCGAGGGCGTCTTTGCCGACGACCTCAAGGGCGCCGCGCTGCTCTCCAACAAGTCCGCCTGGCTGAACTTCAACCTCGTCAAGAACCGCCGCTGGGTCCACGGCAACACCGTGCTGCTCGGCGACG
The DNA here is from genome assembly GCA_020849035.1 of Planctomycetia bacterium. Classification (GTDB taxonomy): domain Bacteria; phylum Planctomycetota; class MHYJ01; order WSZJ01; family WSZJ01; genus WSZJ01. Next base: position 10,098 of record JADLHC010000124.1, on the reverse strand, counting down.
CGCTCCACACGGCGCACTTCTCGATCGGCTCCGGCACCCGCCTCGCCTTCGAGGACTCCATCGCGCTCTTCGAGGCGCTGGAGGCCAGGAAGAACGTCCCGTCGGCGCTGGCGGAGTTCGAGAGGGCCCGGCGGCCGAAGGTCGACGACCTCCAGGCCGCCGCCCAGACGAGCATGGAGTGGTTCGAGAACGCCAAGAAGGACATGAGGCTGGATCCCGAAGACCTCGCGTACATCCTGATGACGCGAAGCGGGAAAATCGACCGGGAGAATCTGAAACAGCGCGACCCGGAGTTCGTGGCGATGTACGACGCGTGGAAGCAGGGGCGCAAGTGAAGCGGGCGCTGGCGGCGCTGCTGCTGGGGGCGCTCGGCGCGGGCGCCGAGGAGCCGGACTTCCTCTGGCGCGCGGATCTCGACGCCGCGCGGGAGGAGGCGCGAACCGCCGGCAAGCCGCTCCTCGTCGTCTTCCGCTGCGAGCGCTGAAAGGACTGCTCGCAGTTCGACGGGCAGGTCGCCCGTCCGCCCGAGGAGTTCCGGAAGGCCGCGGCGGACTGGGTGTGCGTCCGCGTGACGAACATGAAGGGCGTGGACCTGAACACGTTCGTGTTCGACTGGGACCTGACGTTCGCGGTGCTGCTGATGAACGCGGACGGGACGGTGTACCACCGCTACGGCGGGCGCGACCACGAGTCGGCGGACGGGCGGCTCTCGATGGAGGCGCTGACGCGGCTGGTCCGTGAAGGGCTCGAGACCGACCGCGAGTATCGCAAGGCGCCGAAGGCCCGCGAGGGGGTGCAGAAGCAGGCGATCGAGGAGATCCCCGTGTTCGCCGAGCGCCTGAAGAAGAACCCGAACGTCGAGTGCTTCCACTGCCACATGGCCACGGAAGCGAGGCGCGAACAGGCGCAGAAGGACGGCCGCTGGACGCCGGACGACCGCTGGCTGTGGCCGCTTCCCGACAAGGCCGGGCTCCGGCTCGACCCGCAGGAACCGACGCGCGTCACGGAGGTTGCGAAGGACTCGCCGGCGGCGAAGGCGGGGCTGCAGAAGGACGACCGCCTCGTCTCCGTGAACGGCACGCGCGTCCGCACCGAGCCCGACGTGCAGTGGTTCCTGCACGACACGCCGCCCGCGGGAGGTTCGCTGGAGGTCGCGTTCATCCGCGGGACCGGGAAGAGAACGGTGACGCTGGCCCTCGCCTCCGGCTGGAAGGCCGCGACCCCGCTCGAGTACTCCTGGCGTCCCGCCATGTGGCTCCTCCGGCCCGACCCCGGCTTCGGCGGAGACGATCTCGACGCGGCCGAGAAGCAGAAACTCGGCCTTCGCGCGGACGCCTTTGCCGTCCGCGTCAACTACCTCATCGACTGGGGAGACCGCGCCGAAACCGGCCGCAACGCCCGCAAGGCCGGCGTCCGGAAGGGCGACATCCTGCTGTCCGCGGGCGGCGTCTCCGACTTCCACGACCACAAGCACTTCCAGACGTGGTTCCGCTTCACGCGCGAGCCGGGGAAGGACGTGGAGCTCAAACTGTGGCGCGACGGGAAGGAGATTCTGGTGAGCCTTCCGGTCCTTCCCTGACCGCGCGCTTCTCCTTTGGCAGCGCGTGCGACCGGCGAGTGCAGCCGATCAAGGTTGGGGCCGGGGCGGAGGGACGATGCGCAGGAGTCTGGTGTCCTGGAATACGACCAGGCAGCCGGTACCGAGCCCAAGGTAAGGGGCCAGGCATGGTTTCCGAAGGATCACGCCGAGAACCGTCAGGGACTCAAAGGGCTCCCGGGGCTGGTCGAGCGTAACTCCGAGATACCAGCCCGAGTCTTCTTCTGACGTGCGCGTGCACCTCTCGATGTCGAGATCGGAGCAAGTCAGCGCTCGCTGCGAGCAAACGACGAACGCGAACGGTCCTGGGGCGTCGGGCTCGCACCCGGCGCGATTGCAGACCGCAATCTGCCCCGCGGTTGCATCGAGGGCGAAGGAACTGAAGGCGGACGTCCACTCCGCATCTCCGGAAGGACCGAACAGGGCACCGATGACCAGCGGTTGATTCCGGGCGCGAATGACGAAGCGGAAGCTCCCGAAGTCCATCGAATACCCATCCCGAATTTTCTCACCCGACCTGGCCGGCTTCGCGACATGGTCCACGAGCCCATCGGCGCGAGGAGCAGACTCCTCGTCGCACTCGATCCTCAGCTGCCTTCCTTCGACCTCCCTCGGGACTCGCACGATTGAACCTTCCGTGTCCCGGTCTGCTCGCGGGACCCACGTCTTGCGCTTGATGCCGGTTCCCCGTCCCGGCGACAATTCCCTCATGCCCGGACCCGCCACGAAGATCCTTCCCCGCGAGGACGTCGAGACGCGCCTCGCGCCGATGTGGCGCGTGCTGATCCACAACGACGACAGGACGCCGATGGACCTGGTGATCCACGTGCTGCAGGAAGTGTGGAAGCTGGGGTTCCTGGCGTCGTCGAAGATCATGCTGGAGGCGCACTTCAAGGGCGTGGCGCTGGTGGCCGTCGAAACGAAGGAGCAGGCGGAGTTCCACATCGACCAGGCGCACTCGATCGCGCGCGGCGCGGGCTACCCGCTCACGTTCACCATGGAGCCCGAGACGTAATTTCACCCTGCGGGCCGCGCGCGTCGCTGGTAGACTTTGCCGCTCTCACTCACGGCTCAACCAACGGAGGACCTGACATGAAGCGTTCGTCGCTCGCCCTCGCGCCCGCGATCGCCCTCGCCACCTGGCTCGCCGCTTCTTCGGACGACACGCGCCCGACGCACTCTGTCGCGCGCGGTCCGCTGGCGGTGACGATCGACGTAGACGGCTCGTACGACTCGCCGGAGCTGTTCGAGGCGAGATTCCGGCCGGACGGCTACCAGGGGGAGCTGCAGATCTCGAAGATCGCTGCGCACGGTTCAGCGGTGAAGAAGGGCGAGGTGGTGCTGCAGTTCGAGGCGGGCCCGTGGCAGAAAGCGGTGGCGCAGATGGAGAACGAGCTGCGGGCGGCGGATGCGGGGCTGAAGGCTGCGGAGGAGTCCTGCGCGTGGGGGGACCGGCAGGACGCGATCTCGCTGGCGAACGCGAAAGACGCGGTCGCGGAGGCTGAGAAGGACAGGGAGTACTTCGAGACGATCGATGGCCCGCAGATGCTGAAGTACAACGAGATGGGGCTGAAGTCGTCGGAGGACAGCGTCAAGGACCAGCAGGAGGAGCTGGACCAGCTGGAGAAGATGTACAAGAGCGAGGAGCTGACGACGGACACGGCGGACATCGTGCGGAACCGCGCGCGGCGCTCGCTGGAGAACTCGAAGATCTACCTGGAGATGCGCCGGCAGCAGGCGAAGAAGACGCCGGATTGGGAGTACCCGCGCCGCAAGGTGCAGATCGAGCGCGCGGTGGAGCAGGCGAAGATCGGGCTGGCCCAGACGGAGTCGAACATCGCCAACGGCAAGGTGCAGAGGGAGGCGCAGAAGGTGAGGGCGCAGTTCGGGAGGGACCAGCAGGCGGAGGCGCTGGAGAGGCTGAAGAAGGACGGCGAGAAGCTGACCGTGAAGTCGCCGATCGACGGATGGGCGATCTACGGGCAGCTCGCGGGCGGGAACTGGACGACGAACGACGACCTGGCGAAGGCGTACCGGCCGGGCGAGAAAGTCGGCGCGAACCAGGTGATCCTGACGGTGATCCCGTCGGGCGCGACGATGGTGCGCGTGGCGATCCCCGAGGACAGGGCCGGCCAGGCGAAGGCCGGGCTCAAGGCGACCGTCGCCGCGCTCTCGTCGCAGGACCGGAAGGCCGACGCGACGCTCGAGCAGATTTCGCCGGTGCCGACGGGCGGCGTCCTCGCGGCGAAGCTGCAGCTCGCGAAGGCGGCGGAGTCGGTGGTACCGGGAATGAAGTGCAAGGTCTCCATCCTCGTCGCGGACCTGAAAGACGTGGTCCTGGTGCCGGTGAGCGCGGTCGGCCGGGAGAACGGCAAGCCCGCGGTCTGGGTGATGGAGGCCGGGAAAGAGAAGGCCGTGGAGGTCGTCCTGGGCCAGTCGAACGGGCAGATGCAGGAAATCGCCTCCGGCCTCAAGGGAGGCGAGTCCGTCCTGCTGAACGCAGTGAAGAAGTAGGCCGATGAAGCGCCTCCCCGTCCTCGCGCTGGCCGCGGCCCTGTCCGCCGGATGCTCCTCCGGCCCGGACCCGGCGCGACCGCTGCCGCTGGAGCAGCAGCCGGTCCGCGAGCGGGCCCTGGACCAGTCGATGCGGGACGGCGTCGCGTACCTTCTCGAGTCGCAGGAGAAGGGCGGCTACTGGGGAACCGGCTGCCGGCCGCTGGGATGGGACATCTATGCGACCGCGCCGGGCTCGCACATGGCGTTCAAGGTCGCGACCACGGGCCTGTGCGCGATGGCGCTTCGGGAGGTCGCCGCCTCGGGCGCCCTGGCGGAGCCGCAGAGGGCCGAGGCGCTCGCCGCCGCCGTCCGCGGCGAGGACTGGCTCGCCGGCCCGGGCCGCGCCCTGCGGCGCTCGACGCAGGACCAGATCTACAACATCTGGGGCCACACCTACGCGCTTCAGTCCCTCGCGCTCGCCATCCGCGAAGAGAATGACCCGGCACGGCTGGAGACGCTGAAGCGGGCGGGAGACGAGCACATCGACCTGCTGGACAGGTACGCCTCGACCTGGGGCGGGTGGAACTACTACGACTTCGCCTACCTCACGCAGCGCCCGTCGATGGAGTCCACGGCATTCGGCACGGCCGCGGGGATGATCGCCCTTCGGGAGGCGGAACGGTCCGGGCTGGCGGTGCCCGCGAAGCTCATGAAAGGAGCGATCCGGCTGGTGGAAAAGTGCCGGACCCCGGAGAACACCTACCTCTACTCCTACGACTGGCGCTACCACCCGATGGGAGAGATCAACCGCCCGGCGGGCTCGCTGGGCCGCACGCAGGCCTGCAACGACGCCCTCGTGGAGTGCGGCTCGAAGGCGGTTCCCGCCGCAGACCTGACGGGCGGCCTCGAACGCCTCTTCAAGCTCCAGTTCTACTTCGAGTGCGGCCGCAAGCGTCCCTACCCGCACGAGGCGTACTACGCGATTGCGGGGTACTTCTACTACTTCGGCCACTACTATGCCGCGCGCCTGCTCTCCCTCGTCCCCGAAGCCGACGCCCGCCGCTTCGCCGCGCAGCTCTCCGACACGATCCGCCCGAAGCAGGAAGAGGACGGCTCCTGGTGGGACTTCGGCATGTGGGACTTCCACAAGCCGTACGGAACGGCGTATGCGCTGATGACGCTGAAGCGCTGTCGCGATTTCGGCGCTCCGTAGATGAGACGGGCTGCGCTCGCCGCCCTGCTCGGCCTCGCCGCCGGCTGCGCCTCCCCGCCGCCCCCCGCCGTTGTTCCCGTCGAGGAGCGGCCGGTCCGCTCCCGGCCGATCGACCAGGCGATCTCGGACGGGGTGAGCTGGCTGATCGCGAACCAGCGGCCTGGCGGGTACTGGGGGACGGGGTGCGTGACGTGGGGGTACGACATCTACGGAAGCGTTCCGAGCGCGCAGTTCGCGTTCAAGGCGGGGACGACGGGGCTCTGCGCGATGGCGCTGCGCGAGGAAGGTTCGCCGCGGGCGATGGAGGCGGCGCGGAAAGCGGAGAGGTGGCTGGTGGAGGAGTCGGTGAAGCTGCGGCGCGGGGACCAGGACGAGCTCTACAACGTCTGGGGGGACATCTACGCGCTTCAGGCGCTGGCGCTGGCGGCGCGGCAGGAGACGGATCCCGCGTGGAAGGAGCAGCTCCGCGCGGCGGCGGCGGAGCACGTGGACCTGCTGCGCCGCTACGAGAGCGCGTGGGGCGGGTGGATGTACTACGACTTCGCGACCCGCTCGCAGACGCCGGGCTACCCTCCCACGAGCTTCACGACCGCGGCGGGCCTCGTGGCGTTCCGCGAGGCGCAGGACGCGGGGATCGCCGTGCCGGAGCACCTGGTCAAGTCGTGCCTCCGGATCGTGGAGAAGTGCCGGCTGGGGAACAACGCGTACCTCTACGCGTGGGGCCACCGCTACAGGCCGCTTCATCCCGTCAACCTCCCGCAGGGCAGCCTCGGGCGGACGCAGTGCTGCAACGAGGGGCTGCTGGCGTGGGGCTCGCCGAAGGTCACGGTGGACGACGCGCGCCGGGGGCTGTCCGACCTGTTCAAGCTCCAGGGGTTCCTCGAGTGCGGGCGCAAGCGCCCGATCCCGCACGAGGCCTACTACGCGGTGTCGGGGTATTTCTACTATTACGGCCACTACTACGCCGCGCGCCTGATCGGACGACTGCCGGAGGCGGAGAGGGCGCCCGTTGCTGCGAAGCTGAGCGAGGTCATCCGCGGGCACCAGGAGGAGGACGGGTGCTGGTGGGACTACAACGCGATCTGGGACTTTCACAAGCCCTACGGCACCGCGTACGCCCTGATGATCCTGCTGCGCTGCCGCGAGGCGACCGGGGCCGGGGCCCGATGACCTCGCGCGCGCCCGCAAAGCGGCCCGCCCACGTCCCCGTGATGCTGGAGACGGTGCGGGAAGTGCTGGCGGTGAGGCGCGGGGACGTCGTCGCGGACGTCACGCTCGGGCTCGCCGGCCACGCGGTGCCTCTGTTGAAGTCGGCCGGCCGGAGAGGGCGCCTGCTGGGGCTCGACCTGGACGCGGACAACCTGTCCCGGGCGCAAGCCGCGCTGGCGAAGACGAAACTCCGGTTCGACCTCGTGCACTCGAATTTCGCGGGGCTGGCGGGAGCGCTCGGGTCGCTCGGGCTGTCGGGCGTGGACGCCCTGGTGGCGGACCTCGGCGTCGCCTCGACGCAGATCGACAATGCGGAGCGCGGCTTCTCGTTCCTCCGGCCGGCGAAGCTGGACATGCGGATGGACGCGTCGCGCGGGAAGACCGCGGCCGAAGTCCTCGCCTCGATTCCGGAGGCGAAGCTCGCCGAGGCGCTTCGGCGCCTGGGGGACGAGCCTGACGCGGAGGCGATCGCGAGGACGATCGCGGCCGCGCGCGTGCAGCGTCCGATCGACACGACGGCGCGGCTGGTGTCCCTCGTCTGCCAGGCCAAGGGGATCGAGGTGCCGCGGCGCGGCTGGGGACGCCTCCACCCGGCGGCGCTGACGTTCCAGGCCGTCCGCATGCTGGTGAATCGCGAACTGGAGAACCTCGAGGCCCTTCTGTCGTTCCTCCCCTCCTGCCTCAATCCGGGGGGGAGGGCGGCCGTGATCTCGTTCCACAGCGGCGAGGACCGGCTCGTGAAGACGAGCTTCAAGGAGGGGGCCGCGCGCGGGCTCTACTCGAAGATTTCGCCCGAGGCGCTCCGGCCGACGGAAGGCGAGCAGCTGGAGAATCCGCGGAGCTGGTCCGCGCGGCTGCGGTGGGCGATCCGGGCCTGAGGGAGGGGCGGGTCCGCCGACACGCTTGTCGAGTCCGCCTCCGGTGTGCAATGATCCCCTCGTGCGGCTGCTCATCGTCGACCGGGTCTGGGGACAGCGGCAGAAGATCCGCAACTGGCTGGTCCAGGGCGGGTACTCGGCCTCGAGCGTCATCGAGGCCGAGGACGGCGTGGCCGCGGTCGAGCTCCTGCGGCAGATGAACTTCGCCGTCGACGCGGTGCTGTGCGACTGGCTCGACCCGCGGGTGGACGGCGCGGCGATCGCACGCGAGGTCCGCCGGCTGGCCGGCGCCCCGGTCGATTTCATCGCGCACGGGACGTTCGACTCCCGCGCCCGCGAGGCGGCGCTCGCCAACGGCGCCGCGGACGTCATCGGACTCCCGATCCGGCCCGAGCTGCTCATGCAGAAGCTGGTGGGGCTGGAGAAGCGCCGCCGCGAGGCGAATCCGGCGGCGCGGCCCTCCAACACCGCGGTCTTCCGCGCGCTGGCGGTCGACGCGCCCTCGGAAAAGCCCGCCCCCCTTTCCTCGCCGCTCTGGGAGGCCCTTCGGCGCAACGCCCGGCACGCCGAGATCCACGCCGGGACGCACGTGCCGGTCGGCCCGCCGAGCGCGCGGCTCTGGTGGGTGGAGCGCGGGACGGTGGCCGTGAAGGAGACCCGCGACGACGGGACAGAGATGGCGTACCGGGCGGGGCCGGAGGAATTCTTCGGGGAGGCGCCCTTCGGCGGCATGGGCGTCCAGGCTCTCGACGCGGTTGCGGAGACGGACTCGTGGCTGGCGTCCCAGGACGCCGAGACGGTCCGCCGGACCGCCGCGGCGGCGCCTTTCCTGTTCTACTGGCTCCGGAATCTCTCGACGACGCGCCTCAGGGCCTACTCGCGGACCGGCCAGAGTGCCGAAAGAGGACTGTCCGGGACCGTCGAGAGCCTCCCGATCCTGGACCTGCTCCAGGTGCTGCACGGGGCGCGGCGGACAGGGGTGCTGCGCGTCGACGGCCGCGAGGGGGCGCAATTCATCCAGTTCGTGGACGGCCGGATCGTCCACGCCGAGGGACTCGGTTTCACGGGAGAAACGGTGGTCGACCGCGCGATGGCACGCACCACGGGGACGTTCGAGTTCTACGTCGGGCCCGAGGTGCCCGGGGTCCGAAGCGTGTCCGTCGACACGGCGGGCCTGATCATGCGGGGCGCCCAGCGGGCCGCGCGAAAGGCGGCGCATTGAGCGACCTGCCTCCCCGCCACTGGAAGCCGCCGGTACCGAAGAAGACGGAGCCTCCGGCTTCGCCCTCCGGCCAGGTCGCCCTGCTGCGCGTGCTCCTCCTCGACAATCTCGCGTCCTTCCGGGCGAAGCTGAAGCAGTGGATCACGGAGGCCGGGACGAAGGCGGACGACGTGCTGGAGGCGTCGGCGTCGGAGGAGGCGATGGAGCTCATCGCCCACGAGAAGTTCAACGTCGACGTGCTCGTCGCGGAGTGGGACGACGAGACCGTGAACGCGGCGGAGATGCTGGAGCGGCTGAAGAGCCGCCCGGAAACGGCGCGGATCGGGTTCATCGCGATGTGCGGGAACGACCCGGCGGCCATCCGCGGGGCGAAGAGCGCGGGCGCCAACGAGGTCCTGGTAAAGCCGGTGCAGCCGGTGGCGCTTCTCGGCGCGCTGTCCGCGGTGCAGAGGACGCTGAAGCCGAGGACGGACGAGACGCGGCGGCGGCTGCAGGAGGCGGCCTCGCTGAGGCCGCAGTCGACGAAGCTCTCGTCGACGATCGCGCAGGAACTCCGCGCCGCGGGGAAGCTGGGCAAGTACGCCAAGCTGGGCGCGGTCATCGCGGCAGGGCCCTTCAAGAACCGCCTGTACTGGGTCGAACAGGGCGTGGTCTTCGTGCGGGAGACGCGCCAGGACGGCACCGTCGTCGAGTACCGGGCCACGCCGGGGAGGTTCTTCGGAGAAGCGGCCTTCATCGGGGAGCAGCTCGCCGATCTCCGGGCGGTGACCGAGACGCCCGTCGCGATCATCGGGTGGCAGGAGGCCGACGCGGTCGCCCAGACCATGCAGCGGCTTCCGATCCTCTCCCACTACTTCCGGACCATCACGATCGAGAGGCACCGCAACAACGTCGTCGCGGACCTGCCCGACGAATCCGCCTCCGGGGGCATGAACGGAAGCCTCGAGTCGCTCTCCTTCCCGGACCTGATCCAGATGATGATCGTGACCAAGAAGACGGGAATCCTCCGCATCGACAGCGGCGGGGAGACCGCGCTGCTCCACATCTACTCCGGCGTGGTCAAGCACGCGGAGTGGGCCAGCAGGACCGGCGACTCCGTCCTCTTCCGCATCTGCACCTGGGCCGGCGGCCGCTTCTCGTTCGTCCCCAAGACCGGCCTGCAGGGGCCGCACACGGTCCAGGGCGACGCGAATTTCGTGATCATGGAAGGGCTCCGGCGGCGCGAACAGGGCATTTCGCCGGACGCGTGATGCAGGACGCTTGAGCCGGGCCCGGCGGTTTGGGACCATGGCCGCCCGCACCGACGACTCGCCCGGACACCTTGGGGACCGGACATGCGAATTCTCGTGGTCGACAAGCTCGCGTCGTTCCGCAAGAAGCTGCGCCACTGGCTCGCCGACGGGGGCCACGGCCAGGAGAACATCCTGGAGGCCGGCAGCGGGCAGGCGGCGATGGACCTGCTCCGGCGAGAGGAATTCAACGT
>JADLHC010000123.1 GCA_020849035.1 Planctomycetia bacterium | reverse complement strand
CGACCACTGCGATAGGAAGGTTGGGACGGTATCGGAGGAGGTAGTCCACCCGCTTCTTGGAACGCCGGTGCGCGCGACCGCCGGCGACGACGATCCGTCCGTCGGTGAACGTGCGCTGCTCCTGAATCTGCTCGTCGGTCCAACCTGCCCCGTAAAGCTTGGGGATGACGTACTTCCGGCACGTGTCCGCTTCGGAAGGCATGGGCAGAAAGTCTCAAACGCCGACATCGAAGTCGAGAACGCTCTGGGAGGGGTGCGGGTTGCGGCTGCGTTGACACCGTACGGGAAGGTGAATGCAGACGTTCAGTTTCGATCTTCCGCTTGAGGGCCGCGTCGATCGCGAAAACGGCGTGATTCGGGGCGTCAGCCTCATCACGGGCGGCCTGACGGCGCGCGGGCACGAGCTGTTCGTGGACGACACCACGATCTCGCAGATGCTCGCGTCGGGCATTTCCAAGGGCACGGTGCCCGTCAAGCTCGACCACAAGAGCGGCGTCGAGAACGTCTGCGGCTTCGTCACGAACTTCCGCGTCGAGGGAAACAAGCTCCTCGGCGACTGGCACCTGCTCCGCACCCATCCGCACTACGAGACGACGATGGAGAAGGCGGAGCGGATGCCGACCTGCTTCGGCCTCTCCGCCGCCTTCGTCGGCCAGGAGGAGGTGCGCGAGGGGCGGAAGCTCGCCCGCTGCCAGGAACTCCTCGCGGTGGATTGCGTCACGCAACCCGCCGCCAACCCCACGGGCCTTTTCGAGCGTCCCGTTGACACCCCACCCAAGCCAACCATGAACCCCGTCCCTCCTCCCCAAGCCGCGGCCCCCGCGGACCCGAACCAGGAACTCGCCGCGCTCCGCGCGGAGAACGCGAACCTCAACGAGCGCCTCGAGGTCGTCGAGCACTTCTGCGCCGCCCTGCACGAGTCGCTTTCCGCCGGGGAGGACCTGCCGCCCGCCGAGGAGCAGGACCGCGAGGACCTCGCCGCGATCCAGGCGGGGATGGTGGAACTGAATCGCAAGCTGGAGGCCGCCGAGAAGAAGGGGAAGGAGCATGAAACCGCGCTCGCGACCCGCGACCAGAAGATCACCGAGCTGGAGACCCGCCTCGCCGCGAGGGCGGGGGACAAGGGGGGCGCCCCCACCGCGCCCCCTGCCGGGACCTCCGAAGAGGGCGCCCCCACGCCCGCCAGCGCCACCGCCGAGGCCCCCGCGCCCGGCGCGCCGAAGCTCACCAAGTTCGAGGCCAAGGTCGAGGCCGAGGTGAAGGGCGGCAAGAAGCGCGCCGAGGCGATCAAGGCCCTCGTCTCCGCCGAGCCTCAGCTCTTCCAGGAACACCTCGCCGAGAAGGGGGTCCTCACCCTCGGGGGGTGAGCCGACCCGTGCCCCGCCTACTGGGTTTCCGGAAGGTGGGGGCGGTTTGGGAACGTCCTGTTCTGGGGGAAGCCCGCGCGGGGGCCGCAGGAGGCCGTCCCGGTCCGTTCCACCTTGACGCTCCAGCCGTCTTGGGCGAGCTTCCCCCCATGAAAGAGGTGATTTTCGAGGTCCGAGAGGACGAGGTGGACGGCGGTTTTGTGGCCTCCGCCCTCGGATACGGCATCCACACCGAAGCGGACACTCTTGACGAGTTGCGCCGCAACGTGAAGGAAGCCGTGGAGTGCTTCTTCGACGAGGCGATGGGCATCCCCAAGATCGTCCGTCTCCATTTCGTGCGCGACGAAATCCTGGCATGAAATTGCCGCGCGACGTGTCGGGTGCCGACCTCGTCAAAGCGTTGCGCCGCCTCGGCTACTCCGTCACCCGCCAGAAGGGGTCGCATGTGCGGGTGACCACCCAGCGGGAGGGGGAACACCACGAGGTCGTTCCCCAGCACAGTCCCATCAAGGTGGGACTGCTGCATGGCATCCTCAAGAGCGTGGCCGCCCATCACCGCCTGACCGTCGAGGAGTTGCTCCGGAACCTGGAGCTTTGACGGTCCGTCGCTAGCGAAGTTCGGCTCGCTGTCGTGCGGCCGGGCGAGGGTCTCGTCTCCGCTAATCCGCAGCCTTTTCCGTAGCCTGGCGGTCGTCTGACCGCAGGAAGCGCCCGCCGAGTCGTCGGCGGGAGAAGTGTGTTCCGAGGGCATGTCGCCCTCCCGTGCTGCGTCACGCAGCGCACGGGAAGTCCCACTGCCGTTGACATGCCGCCGAGGGCAACCACTGCCGCCACCACCTCCATGAACGCCAACAACGTCATTTCCATCAAGAACGGGGGCACCGCCCTCAGCGCCTTCCAGCGCGTGAAGCTGGGCGTCGAGTCCAGCGCGGTCGTCGCCCAGCCCGCCGACGCCGCCGACGCGAGCATCGGCTCGGTCCTGCAGGACACCGCCGCCGGCGGGATCGCCGACATCCTCCGCACCAGCGCGGGCAGCCACTACGCCATCGCTGCGGGTGAGATCGCCGCAGGCGCCGAGGTCGAGGCCGCCGACGGCGGCCGCGTGGCGACCAAGGCGCAGGGCGCCGCGAAGGGCGTGGCCCTTCAGGCCGCCTCGGGCGCGGGCGCCATCATCCGGGTCGTCTACTTCTGAGCCGCGGCCCGTCCCCTCACTCCATCACCCCCATCCCTCCCAGGAGAAACCCATGTACGCCAACGCCGCCGCCGTTTCGCGCCCGGAGATCAGCGTCTTCCTCGAGGAAGCCGCCGCCGCCGAGCGTTACTTCATCGGGCAGCTCATCCTGCCCGTCTTGACCTCCAAGGCCCGCGCGGGCCGCTACCCGCGCCTGCGCATCGAGGGGGGCGAACTCCTCAAGGCCCAGTCCACCGAGCGGGGCCGCACCGGCACCTACAACGAGGTGACCCGCAAGTGGGAGTGGGACACCTTCGACTGTCAGGACCGCGGCCTCGAGGAGCGCGTGGACGATGCGATCGCCCGCGAGATGCAGGACTTCTTCGACGCCGAGGTCCTCACGGGCAAGCTGGTCCAGCGCGGCCTGATGCTGGACTACGAGCGCCGGGTCGCCGCCACGGTGCTCGACGACACGCAGTTCAACGCCGAGGCGCCCGCCGTGGCCTACACGGAGGCAAACATCGCGACGATCGACTTCCCCCGGGACCTCATGGAGGCGAAGCAGCGGCTCACCCGCAAGGCGCAGATCCCGAACACGCTCGTGATGTCCGAGAGCGTCTTCAACCGCATCCGCCGCTCCATCAAGCTCCAGACCTTCCTCTACGGGACGCTGGGGCAGGGGACGGCCTACCGCCTCGTGAACCCCGAGGACATCGCCAAGGTGTTCCTGATCGACCGCGTGCTCATCGCCTCGGCGACCCACGACGT
>JADLHC010000122.1 GCA_020849035.1 Planctomycetia bacterium | reverse complement strand
CGTTCCATCATGGCGGTGAAGTTCGGCCAGAGCTGCGGCAGGCGGTCGAGGACGGCGTTGAATCCGGGAGACTCCTGGCCGCTTCCCTTCCCGAGGGACGTCAGGCGGATGACGTGGTAGTCCGCGGGAGGCATGGATTCGAGGATGCCGAGGCTGCGCGCGAGGTGGTCGAAGATGGCGGCGACGCGGCGAAGGTAATGGTCCGCGGTTTCGAGTTCGTCGCGGTCGATCATCCCGGTGATGCGTTCGAGCTCGAACTGGACGAGCTTGAGCCAGAGTTCCATCTGCTGGTGAATGACCTGGAAGAAGAGCTCGTCGGGGTGGGCCATCTGGTCGGGCGACTTCTGGAGCGCGAGGATCTCCTCGGTGCGGATGTACTTCTCGTAATCGGTGAGTTTCTTCTCGGTCATGGGGCGGTACTGTACCCGGAGGGGGCGGAAGGGCAAGAGAGGAGGCTGGGGCGCGAAGGCGCGGACGGGGGGGACGAGATGAACCGTCAAGGCCCCGGAACCGGTCCCATTGTCCTGTTGCTCTCTCCCTCCCGCGCCCTCGCGCCCCCGCCTCCCGCCCTCTATACTGCCCGCATGAACCGGTGCCAGCTCTGCGGGGCCCCATGCGGCGAAGCGCAGGTCCACTGCTCGAAGCCGTGCGCCAGCGCGGCGCGGGTGGCGCTGAAGGACGGCATCGAGGCCCGCGTTCGGCGGGCGTTCCAGCGGAGGCGGCGCGCACCGGGGCCGCCGCCGGACCCCGAGGCCGAGCAGATCCTCTTCGAGATCGAGGGATTCTGGACCCCCGGCTGCGCCGGCGCGGCGGAGGAGGTCCTGCGCTGCTCGTCCGGCGTCCTCGACGCCCACATCGTCGGCGACACCGGGCGCGGCCGCGCTTTCTTCGACCCCGAGCGCATCACGGCCGCCGCCATCCTGGACATCCTGCGCCGCTACGGATTCCGCGCCTCGCTGATCCGCGACGCGTGGGCGCGCTCGGAGGGCTTCAGCCGGTCCTGGGAACTGATGCTCGCCGTCCGCCTCGGAGTGTCCGTCACGCTCGCGATGATCGTCACCGTGCTCACGCTGCTCCTCGGCTCCGGGCACATCGCGGACGACCACGCCGCCGGCACCGTCCGCGTCCTCATGATGTTCCTCTCCGTCCCCGTCCTTGCCTACGGCGGCTTCCCCATCTTCTTCAACGCCGCCTGGGCCGTCGCGCGCCGCCGCGTCACCGCCGACCTCCTCACCGCCGCCGCGGCCGCCGGCGCCTTCGTCCTCTCCCTTCCCGCCGTCGCCGACACCGGCGCCGTCCATTTCGACGCCGCGTGCGCCGCCGTCGTCCTCACGCTCTTCGCGCGCCTCTGCGAATACCGCGCGCGCCGCCGCGTCGCCCGCGTCGGCGAGCGGCTGGTGTCGATGGTCTCCGGGCCGGCGGTTCGGCTGCGGAAGGGCGAGGAGATCCCGTGCGGTGCCGCGGAACTGCGGCCGGGCGACGTCGTACTCGTCGCGGCCGGGGCGCGCGTACCGGCGGACGGGGACGTCGTGGAGGGAGGAGGCGTGCTGGAGCCGGCGGCGGGCGGGCGCGTCGAGATTTCCCCCGGGGACCGCGTTGCGGCGGGTTCGCGGCTGACCACCGGACGCCTCGTGGTGCGCGCCGAGCGCACCGGCGCCGCCACGTCCGCCGGCGAGTTCGCACGCCTCGTCGAGGGTTCGCTCGCCTCGCGCATGCCGGGCGCGCCCGCCGTCTCCAGCGGCCTCGTGTGGCTCGGCGCCGCCACGGCGACCTTCGGCCTCCTCGCCCTCGGCTACGAGACCGGAAACTACGCCGCGCTCCTCTCCGTCCTCCTCGCGACGTCGCCGTCGGCCCTCGCCCTCCTTCCCTCCATCGCCGGGCTCTCCGCGATGGGCCGCGCCGCGGAGAGCCTCGTGTGCTTCCGTTCCGGAGAAGCGGTGAACGCCGCGGCGCGCGCCGACGGAGTCGTGCTGTCGAGATCGGCGCTGCTCGAGCCCAGGGCGACCGCCGACGCCGCGGCGATCGCCGGCGAGCCCGCGGAGTTCTGGTCCGTCGTCGCCTCCCTGGTCGCCGTGGCCCAGGGCCCCGCCGCCGCCGCGATCCGCGAACGCGCACGCTCGGAGGGCGCTTCGCCCGCCCTCGCCGTGCCGCCGCAGGAGGGGCCGCTGTCGCGGGCGCGGGTAGACGGGCGCGACGCGGCGGGCGGCGACCGGGCGGCGATGGAGGCGCTCGGGTGGGAGATGGAACCTGGGGCGCGCCGGGCGCTGGCGGAGGAGGAGCGGGGGCGGACGCTGTTCTGGGCGGGGTGGGACGGGCGGATTCGCGGGGCGGTGTCGGTGGACGCGGCGGACCGGCCCGGGGCGGCGGAGATCGGGGGGAAGCTGAAGCGTGCGGGGGTGTTGACGTGCCTGGCGGGGGCGGACGCGGACGCGGCGCTGGACGCGCAGGCGGCGCGGCTGGGGCTGGACACGTGGATGTCGGAGGCGGCGCTGGCGGAGGGGATCGCGCGTCGGCGGGCGAACGGGAGGCGGACGGCGGTGGCGCTGAGGGCGGCGGTGGATGCGCCTGCGGCGGTGGAGGCGGCGGACCTGGCGATGGCGCTGGACTGCGCGGAGGAAGGGCCGCCGGACTGGGCCGGGGTGGTGGCGCTGGGTGCGGATGTGGGGGGTGTGGACGTGGCGCTGGGGGCGGCGCGGCGGGCGGAGAGGGCGCGGAAGGTCGGCGGGACGGCGGCGTTCCTGTACCACACGGCGGCGCTTCCGTGCGCGGCGGCCGGGCTGCTGAGCCCGATGGTGGCGGTAGGGATGGGGGCGGTGTGCGCGCTGTGGCTGATCCATGCGGCGCTGAGGGCGGGGGGGAACCCGGAGCACGCGGCGTAGGAGGAAGCGGCGGGGTGTGTGGGTGGGCAACTCTATACTTGACTAAATCGGTAAACATTCTATGCTGCACCTCTTCCAATCCCCGTTCGAGGTGCCCGCCCCATGCCCCACAAAGGCTTCACCCTCTGGCTCACCGGCCTCTCCGGCGCCGGCAAGTCCACCCTCGCCCACCGCCTCGCCCGCGAGTTCCGCGAGCGCGGCTACCGCACCGAACTCCTCGACGGCGACGAAGTCCGCACCCACCTCTCCGCCGGCCTCGGCTTCTCCAGACAGGACCGCGACACCAACGTCCGCCGCATCGGCTTCGTCGCGAAACTCCTCGCGCGCAACGGCGTCATCGCGATCACCGCCGCCATCAGCCCGTACCGCGACACGCGCAACGAAGTCCGCCGCGAGCACCGCGACTTCGTCGAGGTCTTCGTCGACGCGCCCGTGGCGGCGCTGGCGGAGCGGGACGTGAAGGGCCTCTACCGCAGGGCCCTCGCCGGGCAGATCCCGAACTTCACCGGCGTGTCCGACCCCTACGAGGCCCCGGCGAACCCCGAAGTCACCGTGCACACCGACCGCGAGACGGTGGACGAATCCCTCGATGCGATCCTCACGTACCTCGAGGACAAGGGATTCATCGACGCGGAGGCGCCGGTCGGGGCCGGGGGGCTCTGATGGGACACGGCGCGAACGCGGATTCCCTGCGCCTCGCGCGGTTCCCATTCCCGTCCACCCCGGATAGCCTGCTCCACCCATGCGCCGCGACGCTTTCATCGATCTCCACGCCCACACGACCGCCAGCGACGGCTCCCTCTCCCCGACCGAGCTGGTGCGCGCCGCCGCGGCGGAAGGGCTCGCGGCCCTCGCCGTCACCGACCCCGACACCGTCGAGGGCCTCGCGGAGGCGCGCATCGAGGCCCGCCGCGCGGGCATCGAGCTCGTCAACGGCATGGAACTCTCCGTCCGCTGGGACGAGGGGACCTTCCATCTCCTGGGCTACCTCTTCGAGGAAGGCCCCGGCCTCTCCTCCGGGCTCGCGCAGCTCCAGGCGCTTCGCCACGACCGGAACCGGCGCTTGATCGGCCGGCTGACCGAGCTGGGGTCCGGGGTCAGCTACGCGGACGTCGCGGCGGAGAGCGGCGGCGGCCAGGTGGGGCGCCCGCACATGGCGAAGGCGCTGGTGAGGAAGGGGCTGGTGCCGACGGTGCAGGAAGCGTTCGAGCGGCTTCTGCGCCGCGGTCGGCCGGCGTACGTGATCGTGGACCGGCTGGAGCCGGAGGACGCCTTCGCGCTGGTGCGGCGGGCCGGGGGCGTGCCGGTGCTGGCGCATCCGTACCAGCTGCGGCTGTCCGAGGAGGAGCTGGACGCGCGGATCCCCGGGTGGAAGGACGCCGGGCTCGGCGGGATCGAGGTGCAGCACTCGTCCCATGACGCAGCGCGTCAATCGTTCCTCGAACGCCTCGCCGGGAAACACGGGCTCGCCGCGACCGGCGGAAGCGACTTTCACGGAGACACCAAGCCCGACGTGCATCTCGGCCGCGCGCACGGCGGGACGCGCATTCCCGTCTCCCGCCTCGACGACCTGATCCGGAGGAAATGAAGTGAGCACCGCAGCCACGACCGACGCCTGGAGGGAATCCTCCACCACCCTGGAGGGCCGCTCCCCCGAGGAGATCCTCGACTGGGCCACCGCGCGCTTCTCCCCGCGCATCACGATGGCCACCGCCATGGGCGCGGAGGGCTGCTGCCTCGTCGCGATGATCGCGAAGCTCGGACGTCCGGTCCGGATCTTCAACCTCGACACCGACTACCAGTTCGAGGAGACGCTCGAGACGAAGGCGCGGCTCGAGGCGCGCTACGGGATCGCGATCGAAACCGTCCGCGCAGGCCGCTCGAAGGCGGAGATCGAGGCGGAGTTCGGGCCGGATCTGTGGAAGCGGGACACCCAGCTGTGCTGCCGGATCCGGAAGGTCGAGCCGCTGCGGGAGACGGTCGCCGGGTACGCGGCGTGGATCAGCGCGATCCGCCGCGACCAGACGCCGGACCGCGCCCAGTCCGCCACCGTCGAGTGGGACCCGAAGTTCGGGCTGGTCAAGGTGAACCCGCTGCTGAACTGGACTTGGAAGGACGTGCGGTCTTACATCCACACGAACGACGTCCCGTACAACCCGCTTCACGACCGCGGCTACCCCTCGATCGGATGCTGGCCGTGCACGAAGCCCGTGGCCGACGGCGCGGATCCGCGGAGCGGGCGGTGGAACGGCGAGAAGACGGAGTGCGGGCTGCACGCGCGGCGTTGAAGGTCGGGGAGGATCAGCGCTCCCCGGCCGCCGCAATTCCCGGGCGCTACGGCGCGTCGAGGCGAAGCACCGCCCATCCCTGCTCCGGCAGCGGGACGCGGCGCGGATCGCGCGCTTCCCCCGTGAAGGCGCAGTGGCAGCGGCCGAGTCCCTCGACACGGGCGAACAGGCCGGGACCGTGATTGACCAGGAACGCGAAGGGCCCGCGGCGCCACGCCTCGACGCGCGGCGCGTCCACGACGAGCGACGGCTCGATGTCGAGCAGGGCGCGCGCGATGTCGCGCCGCAGCGCGAGCTCCGAGTCGTCGACCTGGAAGAACGAGGGACGGCTGTACTCCGCGGTGAAGTTCGCCCCGATGCGGATCGTGCGGCCCCAGTCGTTGTGCTGCACCGCGCCGAGCGCGTAGCCGCGCCTGTCGAGCAGGAACACCTCCCCGCCCTCCGGGATCCGCCGGCTCTGTCCCCGGATGACCAGCGCGCCCCGCGCGCCGGGCAGCGTGCAGAACGCCGCGTCACCCGGCAGGTGCGTGATCCCGTCCTCGTCCCACGGCATCTCCGGCCCCAGCGGCCGCGGGTCCGTCCCCGCAAGGATCTCCACCAGCGTCGCACCCCCCGCCGACGCCGCGTCCAGCTACACCCGCGCCTCCGGCGGCAGCAGGTCCGGCCGAAGGCACACCACCGCGGCGTACCTCTCGAGGTCGTTCCCCTCCACGTCGTCCAGGTCCGCCACCGCAGGGTCGTACCCCGCCATCCGCAGCCACCCGAACACCCCCGGCACGTCCAGCGACCAGATCCGGCCCTTCTCCCCCTCCTCCGCCGCCAGCGCCCGGTGCGTCACCACCACCACCTTCGTCTCGTGGGGAGCCTTCGCCAGCTCGAGCCCGTGCCGCGCCGCGAACCGCGCGAACCGCGCCGCGACGCCCCAGCGCGCCGTCGCGTCCCCATGCAGCGCCAGCGGCGCCGCAGGCCCGTACAGCGTCCCGTCCCCGTTGATCCCCTCACGCATCACGTACAGCGACCCGCCCTTCATCCCGCTCCCGAACAGCTGCGCCAGCGTCTGCCCCGTCACCATCGGGTCGCACTTCGCCTCGAGCCCGAAAAGCTGCGCGAGGTTCATCGCCTGGATCTCGGCGGCGTAGAGGAAGTCCTTCTTCGAGTGGGAAGCGAAGAGCCGGGCGAAGAAGGAGGCCTGGAAGGGCTGGTCGACGGGCGCCTCGAGGAACGGGAAGAGGCGCGGGAGGGAGGGCATGATGCGCGTCGCGGCGCAGTCGAGGAGCGGGAGGCCCTTCGGGTAGGTGTCGAGGGTGAGCAGGGCCACGGAGGACTTGCGCGGGCCGTCGGCGAGGAGGTTCCGGCGGCTGGGGATGGCGAAGGGGGAATCGTTGACGGTGAAGAGGACGTCGCCGTCGCGGATGCCGAGCTCCTCCCAGAATCCGCGGAGCGTCTTGAGGTAGGTGCGGCAGTACTCCTGGCGCTCGTCGTAGCCGCCGGGGACATCCACGTCCTCGAAGTCGCTCCACCAGAGGTTGGTCTCGTTGTCGAGCTGCAGGAATGCGAGGCAGGGTCGTTCGTACACGTAGCGGCGGACGATGGGCGCGAGCGCGGCGAACCACGCGCGCACCGCGGCGAGGAACTCGGGGGCGTCGTAGCGCGGCTGCGTCTGGTCGCTTCCGCCGAGCGGGTCGAACGACCAGGCGCCGCCGCCGGGTCGGTGGACGAGCGCCTCCGGGTGCGTCGCCCGGAACCAGGCGGGCACTGCGCCGAACGAGCCGAACCCGCGCGGCCACTCCGCCGTGATGAACGGCCCCGGCTTCAGCCCCACCAGGAACCCGCGCGCGAACGCCAGCCCGAGGAACGCGTCGAGGTCGCGGTCCCCGTCCCACCGGAACTTCCCCTCGTCGGCCTCGTGCCAGTCCCACGGGAC
This sequence comes from Planctomycetia bacterium, assembly GCA_020849035.1. Classification (GTDB taxonomy): domain Bacteria; phylum Planctomycetota; class MHYJ01; order WSZJ01; family WSZJ01; genus WSZJ01. Next base: position 11,260 of record JADLHC010000122.1, on the reverse strand, counting down.
GTACGTCGTCACGTGGTTCATCCCCGCCGCCGCCATCCGGTCCAGCGTCTTCCGCCAGAGGTCGAGCGTCTCCGCGCGGTCCCCGTGCGGGTCCCGGTTGCGGAAATACTGCACCTCGCCGCCAAACGGCACGACGGCGCGGCCGTTGAACCGAAGGAGGCCGTCGCGGATCTCGACCCGCGCCCGCCTTTCAGGAATCGCGTTCTCGCTTCCCACCGGCTGGTAATGTAGAGGCTCCCCGCCCCGCACACCCATGAAAACACTCCTCGCGCTTTTCCTCGCCGCCGCCGCCGCGGCCGCGGGTCCCCTGTTCGAAGACGCCCGCGCCGGCGTCGCCTTCCCCGCGCCCGACGGCTGGACCGAGGTCCCCACGCCCCCCGTCCCCGACGACGCCGAGCCCTCCGACGCCCCGCTTTCCCCCGTCGTCCGCTTCCAGGCCTCCCGCGCCGCCTCCGACGGCACGCTCGCCCGCCTCGACGTCTTCCTCGTCCGCGCAAAGTCCCTCGAGGACGCCCAGTCCGCCGTGGAAGACTCCCTCGAAGCCTCCTGGAGCGGGTTCAAGGTCTCCGAGCGCCGCGACCTTGGCGGCGCGCGGTCCTTCTCTGCAACGGTGGACGGCGGAAAGGCCTTCGGCGCCGTGCTGCAGGACGGGAAGCGCTTCGCCGCGATCGTCCTCGTCGGGGGCGAAGACGCGACCGACGCGGCGGTGATCGCCGCGACGGGCTCGTGGGCGTGGTCGCGCCCCGACCCGGCCGCGCCGCTGCGCGTCCCGCCGGGCTGGAAGGCCCGCGAGACGCAGCACTACCGCATCCGCTACTCCGGCGACGACGACTTCGCCGCCGAGGTCGGCCGCCACCTCGAAGCGATCTCCGCCGAGCTGCGCCGCGTCCTCCCCCTCGAGACGCCCGGCGCCGACCGCCGCTCCCTGGACGTCCGCCTCTTCGCCAACGAACGCGAGTTCGCCGCCTACGCCGCCCTCAACGGCGTGCACGGCGCCGAGGCGTACTTCAGCCCCGCCCCGCGCGAACTCGTCGCCCACATGGACGAACGCTCCCCCGCCCGCACCTTCCACGTCCTCTACCACGAGGCCACCCACCAGTACCTCCGCGACGTCCTCGGCCGCGTCACCATCCCCATCTGGCTCGACGAGGGCCTCGGCGAATACTTCTACCCCGGCTCCTTCGAGCGCGCCGGCCGCTTCTCCCTCCGCGAGAACGCCGGGCGCCGCGAGGAAGCCCGCACCGCGGTCGCCTCCGGCAAGGCGCCGGGGCTCGCGAAGCTGCTGGGCATGACGCGCGACGACCTGTACTCGCTCGAGTGCGGCTACGCCGTCGGCTGGTCCGTCACTCACTTCCTCCTGACGGATCCCAGGTACCGCGGCAGCGTCCCCGCGTACCTCGAGGCGCTGCGCGAGACGAAGGACGATGCGAAAGCCCGCGAGAAGGCGTGGACGAATTTCACGATCGAGCAGCTCGAGCGCGACTGGAAGAAATGGGTGGTCGAGGAGTAGCGGTCAGCTCGACGAACGGACGCTGACGCGCTCGACGGATCCCGCGTCGTTCACGTAGACGACGGCCACGTTTCCGCAGAAGTACCAGCGCACGTAGAGCAGCGCCCTGCCCCGGCTCGGTTGCTCCGGGTCGACCCACCAGGGCCGTGAGGCGCGCAGCGTGAGGTCCCAGGAACGGCGTGGCGCGCCCCAGTCCCCGGCCACCTGCACCTCGCTCGTCCCCGGCAGGATCGAACGCTTCACCAGCGGCCGCACCACGGCGTAGCCCCAGATCTCGGGAGCCCCTCCCAGCACGACCAGGAGCGCGATGAGGACCGCGCAGCCGCCCAGCGCGCTTTTCCTCCTCCACCCGCCCGCCCGCCCGTCCGCCATGCGCCCCATTCTACGCCTGCCGCCGCTTCCGTTTTCTTCCGCTACACTCCCGCCGTGCCGCGCATCCTGTTCCTCACCGGCGGAAAGACGACCCCCGCGTCGCGCTTCCGCGTCCACCCGTACCTGCCGCGGCTGCGCGCGGACGGATGGGACGCCGTCGTGCGTCCGTGCGAGCCGGCGATGTACGAGTGGCCCGACGGCGCGGGGATCCTCGGCAAGCTGCGGCGCTTCCGCGCCCTCGCGAAGAAGGTGGCGCACCAGAAGCGCTCGATGCGGGACGCGGCGGAGTTCGACGTGGTGTACGTGGAGCGGGAGCTGATGCCGTACGTGTCGCCGCGGCTGGAGAAGCGGCTGGCGCGTCGAAATAAAAACATCGTCTACGACCTCGACGACGCGGTGTTCCTGAAGTACGGGAAGCGGGAGCCGAACCCGGTCGCGGTCGTGATGCGGCTCGCGCGCGCCGTGATCGCCGGGAACGCGTGGCTGCTGCAGTGGGCGCTTCCCCACAACCCGAACGCGCACCTCGTGCCGACGCCGATCGACACGGACGCGTGGACGCCGGCCGGGGAGCGGCCGGAGACGATGCCGGACGGGCGCGAGCGGCCGCTGGTCGTCGTGTGGACGGGGACGTCCGGGAACCTGCCGATGCTGCGGCCGATCGCCGGTGCGCTGCGTCGCGCGAAGGAGCGCTTCCCCAGGACGGCGCTGCGGATCGTCTGCGACCGCCCGCCCGCCGACGACCTGTTCCCCGGGACGCAGTTCGTGCCGTGGAGCGAGGACGCGGAGATCGAGTCGGTCCGGAGCGCCGACATCGGGCTGATGCCGCTGCCGGACGACGAATGGTCGAAGGGCAAGTGCGGGTTCAAGCTCCTCCAGTACATGGCGTGCGGCCTGCCGAGCGTCGCGAGCCCGGTCGGCGTGAACGCGGACGTGCTGGAGGGGGGCTGCGGGTTGCTGGCGCGGGGGGAGGAGGAGTGGGAGCAGGCGCTGGTAAACCTGCTGGGGAAGGCGGATGGGAGACGGGAGATGGGAGAGAAGGCGCGGCGGAGGGCGGTGGAGGTGTACTCGGTCAGGGCGCTTTATCCGGCCTGGAAGAGGGCGCTGGAGTCGGCGCTTACGTAAAACGGCGGGGGCGGGAGTGACGGAGGGTGGGGGATGGGGCCGGGGTGGACTGGGGCTGGGGCCATGGGGCGGCGCGTCGTCGGTACGGAGAGGCTGTCCTGCCGTCGAACTCCTCCGGCACCGAGTTTCCCCATCCTGCCGTTGGCCCAAGCCCGAGCCCCAGCCCAAGCCCGCCCCATCCCGATCCCGCCCTCCCCCATCCCCTGCCGTTCCCCGGTCAAGCCCTCCCTCCGTCCCTGCCGATAACCTTCCGGAGACTCACTTTCGGAGGGGACCATGCGCTTCCACTGCGCCCTGCTCGCAGCCGCGGCCCTGCTCGCCGGCTGCTCGTCGACCGACAAGGACTACTCCCGCCCACTCCCCCCCGGGAAGATGGCGCTGGAGAAGATCACGGACCCGTCCCAGTACCCGGACTTCGCGCAGGGCTGGAACGACCGCGAGTCGCTGGTCGCGGCGATCGACTACAGCCTCTCGTACTACTCGAAGCCGTCGTCGAAGAAGTACTTCCCGTACCTGGACATCTCCCATGACCGGGCCGTGGCGAGCCTGCATGCGATGAAGGAGCTGCTCGAGACGTGCTCGTCCGGCGAGGAGCTTAACCAGCGGATCGCCGCGGAGTTCGACGTCTACCGTTCGGTCGGATGGGACGGCTCGGGCGAGATGCTCTTCACCGGCTACTGCGAGCCGATCTATGACGCCTCCCTGACGCGGTCGGACCGATTCCGCTTCCCCCTCTACGGCAAGCCGGACGAGCTGGTCAAGGACGAGGAGGGTTTCCCGATCGGCTGGCGGCGGGCGGACGGGACGATCGGGCGGAGCCCGCGGCGGGCGGATTTCGACGGCGGGATGCTGTCGGGTCGCGGGCTGGAGATCGCGTGGCTGGCGGACCCGATGGACGTGTACGTGATCCAGGTGCAGGGGTCGGCGCGGCTGCGGCTGGAGGACGGGTCGCTGCTGCAGGTCGGGTACGCGGGAAAGACGGAGTACTCGTACGGCTCGATCGGGAAGGCGCTGGTGAAGGACGGGAAGATCGAGAAGAACAAGCTCTGCCTGCGGGCGATCCGGGAGTATTTCCGCGAGCACCCCGAGGACCTCAACCGCTACCTCGCGGTGAACGACTGCTACGTGTTCTTCCGGCACGCCGAGGGCGGGCCGTTCGGGTCGCTGGGCGTCAAGGTCACGCCGTACCGCTCGATCGCGACGGACAAAAGCGTGTTCCCTCGCGGCGGAATCGCGTTCCTCGTCGGGACGCTCCCCTCGATGTCCGGCGCCGAGCGCAACGGCAGCCGGCCGTTCGCGCAGTTCATCATGGACCAGGACACGGGCGGCGGGATCCGCAGCGCCGGCCGCGCGGACATCTTCCTCGGCACCGGGCCCGACGCGGAACTGCTCGCAGGGTCGACGAGCGACGAAGGCCGGCTGTACTACGTCTTCGTGAAGGAAGAGTCGCCGGAGGTGGCCGGGCGGTAGATCGGCGCAAGGCGCAGTTCCACGGGCCTCCCCCCGGGGAGGCCCGTCTCATTTCACGCGGTCCCTGCGTGACTTTCCGCCACTTCGGGAGTCCGGAGTGCGCTTCTCCCCGATCCCGAGGGCACGCGGATTGCCGACTGTCTTCCGGACCCCTCCATGGAGTGACCGACATGCCCGCAACCATCGACGCGTCCCGTTCGCTCGCCGACCTCGTGACCGAGCGCGAGGGCCGCGGCGACGTCTTCGAGAGGTACGGCCTGGACTTCTGCTGCGGCGGCCGCAAGTCGCTCCGCGACGCCTGCCGAGACTCCCGGATCCCGCTGGCGGACGTCCTGCGCGCCCTGGAGCGCCAGGACGCGACCCCGCCCCCTGCCACGGCGGTCGTCGACTGGAAGAAGGCCCCGCTGCGCGACCTCATCGACCACATCGTGGGCACGCACCACGTTTACCTGCGCCATGCCCTGCCTTCGCTCCAGATGAAGCTCGACAAGGTCGCGCAGGTCCACGGCGAACGCCACCCCGAACTCTGGGAGGTCCGGGAGATCTTCGCGAAGCTCAAGATGGACATCGAGTCGCACCTCGCCAAGGAGGAGAAGACGATCTTCCCGGCCATCCGGCTGGTCGACACCGGCCATCCCCTGTCCGAGGACGACCTCGTCGAGCTGGAAGCCGAACACCGGCGCGTCGGCGAGGCGCTTCACAGGATCCGCCGCCTCACGGGGATCTACAACGTCCCGCCGGACTCCTGCCCGAACTACCGGGGCGCGATGATGGGGCTGGCGACGCTGGAGGCGGACACGCACCAGCACGTGCACAAGGAGCACAACATCCTCCTGCCGCGGGCGCGGGGGACGGTGCGGCGGCTGGCGGGGCGCTGACGAATTCCGGGAGTGGGCGCAGCCCTCCGCGCTAGCATCGGCCCATGCGCCGGCAAGGACTCCTCTCCCTGCTCCCCCTGGCGTCGCTCGTCGCGGCGCTCCTCGCGGCCGCCGCACAGGCGCCCGCCCCCGCCCCGCGCGACCTGAAGTTCGACGGGAAGCGGGCGTTCCGGGACCTCGAGGCGCTGGTCGCCGCGTTCGGGCCGCGCCCCGCGGGAACGGCCCGGTCGCGGGAGGTCGCGAAGTGGATCTGCGACCGCTTCGAGGCCGACGGCATCGACGCCCGGGTCTCGACGGGATTCGTGCGGGGGGAGCCTGCGGCGAACGCGATCGCTATGTTCCCCGGGAAGACGGGACGGTTCCTGGTGGTGATCGGCCACCACGACTCGGTGCACCGGGCCCCCGGCGCCGAGGACAACGCTTCGTCCGTCGCGGCGCTTCTCGAGCTGGCGCGGGCGCTGAAGGGCGTGCCGCTGCGGCATTCGGTGATCCTGTGCTCGACGGACGCGGAGGAAACGGGAGGGATGGGCGCGGAATTGCTGATCGCGGACCTGGGAAAGGAGCGGATCGCCGCGACGGACGCCTGCGTGGGCCTGGAGATGCTCGCCTGGCCCGGCGGAGCGCCCGTGATGCACGCGATCCCGCGCAACTACACCGCCGTCGCCCCGCGGTACGTCCCGGGCGACATGCCCGCGGTGATCGCCGCCGCCTCGCCCGAGCCCCTGGCCCTCGGCGACCCGCGCCTCCCCCTGTTCGCCCAGGGATTCACCCGCGCCTGCTCGGCGAAGACGGGAAGCGACGACGTGTTCTTCGCGAAGGAGGGCGTCCCGGCGCTGTTTCTGTCGCGCTCCTCGCTGTCGAGCTTCTACCCGCATTACCACCAGGCGTCCGACACACCCGAGCAGCTCTCCGCCGAGGCGCTCCAGTCGAGCGGCCGCATCCTGGAGAGCGCGATCCGGGCGCTGGACGACGCACCGCCGTCGCGCGACGGCGTGAGAGACTACCTGATCTGGCGGACGCTGCTGCTGCCCCAGAGGCTGCTCGCCCTCGCCGCCCTCGGCCCGCTCGCCGCGTGCGCCGGGCTGGCTCTCTGGAAGCGGCGCTCCGACCGGGCGCTGTCCGTGGGCGCCGCGCTCGCGGCGCTTCCCTGCCTCAGCACCGCGCTGCGCTTCGAGCCGCTGGTGCTCCTGGCGTGCTGGCTGCCGGCGGCGCTGATCCCCGTCACCTCCGTACTTCCCCGGCGTCCGCTGCGGCTCGCCCTCGCCGGATTCGGCGCCTTCCCCGGCTGCCTGCTCGCGATCCTGTACCTGGCGGGAGCGCTGATGTTCGGCGTCGAGATGGGCGCCGGGACCGCCGTCCCGCTCCTGGTCTTCGGCGCGATGTCCCTCGCGGGACTCGTCCTCGCCGTGCGCGGCGCGGCACCCGCCGCCCCCGCACCCGCCCCCTGACCGCTACAATCCCCCCATGGCCGCACGCCCCCCCGAGAAACCCGGCGACGTCAAGGTCGTCACGCGCAACAAGAAGGCGCGCTTCGAGTACCACATCCTCGACACCCTCGAGGCGGGTCTCGTGCTGACCGGCAGCGAGGTCAAGTCCATCCGCGACGGCAACGTCAACATCCACGACGCCTTCGCACGCATCGAGGACGACGAGGCCTGGGTCTACGGCATGGAAATCGCCAAGTACCCCTTCGCCAACATCCTCAACCACGAGCCGAAGCGCACCCGGAAGCTGCTGCTGAAGAAGCCTGAGATCCGGAAGCTGAAGGCGCAGCTCATGGAGAAGGGGCTGACGATCGTGCCGCTGGCGCTGCTGTTCCGGCGCGGGCTGGCGAAGCTGGAGATCGGCGTGGGGCGCGGGAAGAAGCTGTTCGACAAGCGCGAGGACATGAAGAAGCGCGATGCGGTCCGGGACATCGAGCGCGCGTCGTCGAGGAAGTAAGGTCTACTTCGAGAGCCGGGTCAGCGTCAGCGACTCGGCCTTGATCGCGATGAACCCCCTGGCGGCCCGGAGTTCGACGACGAGTTCCACGTCGGCCTGCTCCTCGGCGACTTCGAACTCGAGGTCGACCGCGCCGTAGTCGCGCGATCCCGCCAGTCCTCCCTCGCGGGAGCCGCCCGAAAGCCGGAGCCCGGCGCCGACGCCCGGCGCTTCCTCCTCCTCCAGCTTCTCCACGTCCTTCGCGCCGATCACCGCACGGAAGCGGTACTTCCCGCGCGGAAGCAGCACGCCGCGCCTCCACGAGGCGACGCAGCGCCCGCTCGGGCCGCACGCGATCGTCAGCAGGTCCACGCCGTTCTCCCGCTTCGCCTCGAGCGTCGCGTCCTCGCACTCCGACGCCGTCCGCCACTTGAGCAGGCGCACGGGCTGGTCCGCCTGAAACACCAGCGGCCGCGGATCGGGCATCGTCCGCTGCTCCTTCAGGCTCCGCTCCCGCGCCTCCAGCCGGGCCTTGAGGTCGTTGACCGCGCCCTTGAACGCGCTCGCGGCGTCTTTGTCGTACGAGTCGATCACCGGCTCCAGCCGCTTCGCCACCTCGTCCACCCGCTTCTTCAGCTTCTCCGCATTGAACAACGGCAGCAGCTCCCCCACGCGCTTCCGGTATTCCGTGCGCCAGGCCGGGTTCTTCATGACCGCGTTCGCCACGATCGCGGGAGGATTGTCGAGGATGCTGGCCTCGGCATCCTGGAAGAGCTGGTCCATCCCGTGCGGGAGAAACTGGGCCTTCTTCGTCGCGGGGTCGAAGTAGATGCGGTAGTTGTTGCGGTTCAGGCAGTAGCCGTCCCAGTGCGCCAGCATCTGCTCGACAGCCATGAGCGTGATGAACGCCTTCAGGTCCAGGAGCTCCGGCACCTTCGCCCATCGCTTGACGAGGTCCGGCTCCGTGCACGCCTCGAGAAGCGCCTTGAGGTCCGCGCGGTCGTCCTTGTCCCGGCCTTCGTCCTTCTCGAGGTCGGCGTCGATGTCCTGGCAGAAGCCGCCGTCGTAGAGGTTGCCGGCGGACTTCTCGAAGTGGCGCTTGAGGAAGGTGCGGTCGAAGGCCTCCTTGAGGACGTAGAGCCCCATGTCGCGCTTGTTGACCCAGACCCGGGCGTGCGTGACGCGAGGCGCCGGGATCCCCGCGGCCTTGAAGATCTCCGAGGCGAGCAGCTCGTGCATCCAGGTCCCGTCCTGCGGCGACCGGTTCAACTGGAACTTCCGCAGCCCGTGGAATTTCTGGTCGTTGTCGCCGCGGTCGACCTTCACGGTGAACGACGGCGTGTCGTCGAACTCCCGGAAGCTCCCCGCGGCTCCCTTGAGCTTGAACCCGACCTCCCCGTACACGTTGCGGTTGTTCTCCTTCAGGCGTCCCTCGGCGTACTGCCGCGGCTCCTTCCTGAGGGCCTCGCACGCCGCGTCGTCGAGCTCGATCACGAGCTGCGGGATCTGCCCCGTGCGGAAGAAGGTGTCGCTGTCGTCGTCCTTCGCGGGTTTCGCCGACTGCGCGAACGCGGGGCCCGCGGCCAGGAGGACGGCGGCGCTAAGCCGCGCCCAGTTCCGCATGCTGCACTCCCTTGACGGCGTTCAGATCGCGGAGAAGCGCGACGGCGTCGGATCCGGCGCGAAGCGCGACGTCGTAGGTCAGTTCCATGGCGGCGCCCTGGCGCGCGGTGGCCGCGCGGCGGAGCCGGACGGCGCCGAGGTGTTTCGCCATCGCGGGCTCGAGCTCGGCCTTCGGGTCGGTTCCCAGGCCGAGGCGCACGACGAGGGGGACGGAATCCGCGGCCGGGCCCGACCCGGCGCGCAGGAGGGAGACGATCCCGACCAGAGGGATCCCGACGGCGCAGAGGATCCAGTTCCCGACGCCGGCCGCCATTCCCGCCACCACCGAGAAGATCACGAACGCCGTGTCGCGCGTGTCCTCGACGTCGGTGCGGAACCGCACGATCGCGAGCGCCCCTACGAGGCTGAACGCCCGCGCCACGTTGTCGTCGATCACCATCGCCGTCATCCCCACCAGCGGCGCCAGCAGGATCAGCGCCGTCGAAAAGGGCGCCGCCGCCGCCGCGCTCCGCCCGACGCTCTTCCGGTAGAACACCGCGATCACGAGCCCCGCCGCGACCGCGAGCAGGAGGCGAAGCGTCACGACACCGACCGTGAGCTTCGCGCCGCCGCCCTGGAACGCCCCCTGCAGCCACTCAGGCATCCGCGCCCTCCGCGCCGGGCACGATCCCCAGGAGAGCGCAGGCCTGCCGATACTTCGAGACCCCCGCAGGCGAGAGCCCGAAGTCGGCGACGATCGCCCGGAGAGGAGCGGGAAGCGAGTCGCGGAATTTCATCTCGCACACGGCCTGGCCGGGGAAGGCCGGCCGCGCTTCCCGGACCTCGCCGGGCTCCCACCCGCAGGCGGGCGACACGGCGATCCGGCGGTCGATGGTCAGACGGAAATGGCGCGCATCCACGGTGCCGAACCACGCCGCCCGCTCGTAGTCGAGCCGGCAGACCGGCTGGAACAGGCGTGCCGCGACCTCGTCGCGGAACCACTCCCCCGCCCAGCCCGCCTCCACCCCGCCCATCCGCACCGCAAGGTCCGCCCCCTCCACTGCGCTCCGCCTCTTCTGCACCCGGTCGCCGCGCCGCTGCTTGCGCTCCAGGTAGACCAGCGCCCCGCTCCCGTATCGCCGCACGCGCAGCTTCGCCCCTTCCAGCTCTCGCGCCCGGTGAAACACGTCGAAGCCCGGCGTGTCGAGGTACACCGTGGTCACCGCGTACGCGCCACCCAGCGCCGGGTCTCCGTGCGGATCGGGACAGAACTCCCCTCGGGCCCGCGCTTCGAGCTGCGCGGCCACCGCCGCGGGAATGAGGAACTTCAGCTCGTACGTGAAGGAATCCGCGGACTGCGCGCGGAGCGACGGGGACAGGAACCGGGTCTCTTCCCTGCGAATCTGCCCGCCGTGTTCGGTCGCATGCTCGCCCACGCCGCCATGCTAACCGCGAAGGACGAGGATCAGGAAGGGCGGGGATGGCGGCATCTCGACGGGAGCCGAAGCGTGGCGAGGTCTCCGGCGATCAGGGCCTGGCGTTTGGCACGCGACCAGCCTTTCAGCTGGCGCTCGCGCCGGACAGCAGAAAGTAGGTCGTCTTGCAGTTCTGACCACAGGAGGATGACGGGCCGGCGGGAGGCTGTGAATCGACACGCCGTGCCTTGGTTGTGGCGGCGCAGGCGGTCGTGAAGGTCGGTGGTGTGACCGACGTAATGCCCGCCTCGCGCGCAGCGCAGGATGTAGACGACGTGGGTCTGCGTCATGTACGAGAGCCTGGCGAAATGAGCTGTGGGCGTCAATCCGTCGGCCGCAGACCGCCCTTCGACTCACGTCCTCGGCGCCTGCGGCGCCTCGGCGTTCGCTCAGGGCCCCCGACTCGCGCCTGCTGGAGGTGGCACGAGGGCCCCGCCACGAGCGAGGTACCTCGTGCGGCCCGAACGGGCCGCACGAGGCGCGAGTCGAGTGGAGGCGGCGGGAATCGAACCCGCGTCCCGAAGAGCTTCAACCGGCACATCTCCGTGCGCACTCTGCGTTTTGTTGTCGCAACGTGAAGCGCCCGCAGAGAGGCTCTTCACGCCGCCAGGTCCGTTTCTCCGTGGGCTCGGGGTAGTGGACCGGACACCCTTCGCTCTACCTCAGGTGCGGCGCTCCGTCCGGCCGGGCCGCTTCCCTTTCAGGAAGCGCACCTACCCGAGGGTGGCCGGAAGAACGTGACTGCAATTAAGCAGCCAGGGAGTACGCGGGAGTCGCGTGTACAAAAGTGCCCAAGGATTTACGAGGCCGATGGGCGTCCTCGGCACGCAGTACCGGCATCCACGCCCCGGTCGAGACCATGGCGCCCCCGGAGATCGAGGAGGTCTGTGGGAGTGAAGGCAGGGCTTGCT
>JADLHC010000121.1 GCA_020849035.1 Planctomycetia bacterium | reverse complement strand
TCGTGCGTCGCGTTCTCCTTCGGCAGGCTCGCCTCGTACACGAACTCCCGCGGCTTGCCGTTCACCGAGCCCTTGAGCCTGATCGAGCGGCCGCCTTCGCCCTTGAAGCGCCCGTAGACCGCGATCTGCTGGCCCTTGAAGACGTCGGCGAGCTGCTTCGGGTAGACGTCGTACGTCTCGTCCGGCTGTCCGCCGAACTCGATCTTCACGTCGGACAGCACCGGGGCGCCGATCTTCTCGTAGTAGCCGGCCATCTTCGTCTCGAGGCTCTCCGTCGGCGTGATGTACTCGCGCAGCCCGCGGTTCTCCTCGGCGATCCGGTCGAGCAGGTTCACGTTCAGCTCGAACCCCACGCCCAGCGTGAAGATCCGCGCCGACTTGCCGTTCGCGTCCTTCACGATCCTGACGATCTTCTCCGGGTCCGTCTCGCCCAGCGTCGGCTCGCCGTCCGTCATGAAGATCACCATGTACGGCCGCGTCGCGTCGCCGGGGTTCATCGCCAGCGCCATCGACATCGCCTCGGAGATGTTGGTGCCGCCGCGCGCCTTGATCGCGTCCACGAACTTCCCGGCCTCCGCCAGGTTCTCCGCCGTCGCCTCGACCGGCGCGTCCTTCCATTTCACGGCCTCGGTCGAGAACCGGATCACGTTGAAGCGGTCGCCGGGGTTGAGCGTCTCGAGCCCGGCCTTCAGCGCCTTCTTTGCCTGCGGCATCCGGTCTTCCTCGGCCATCGACATCGAATTGTCGATCACGAAGCACACGTCGCGCTTCACGACCTCCGCGTCCGTCGCCTCGGCCTTGGGGGAGAGCATGAGCATGAAGTACCCGTCCTCGCCGGCCTCGCGCTGGGCGACCATGTTCATGCCGAAGTCGCCGTCCTGCTGCGTGAAGTAGAGGAGGAAGTCCTTGTCGGGCAGGACGTTGGCGGCCTCGTAGACCACCGTGCCCTCGAGGTCGCTCTTGCGAGCCACGTCCACCGGGTGCGTCGGGCTCACCAGCGACTTCAGCGGGATCCCGGACTTCACGTGCACCGCCACGCGGCACTCGCTGAGCGGCCGCGAGCTGAACTTCTCCGTGTTCAGCGGATACCGGTAGATGCACAGCCCGTTGTCCGCCCTCAGCGACTCGCTGTACGCCAGCTTCACCCGCTTCTCCTCGTTCGGCAGGATCGGGAAGACGCGCAGCTTGAACATCTTCGTCCCGACGTATTCGAGCAGCGCCGGGTCCTGCTGCGACCGGACGATTTCCTCGTAGGTCGCGCGCGCCTTGTCGGCGTCGAGCAGCTCGGCCTCCATCTCCTTGCCGTCGATCCACATCGAGAGCTTCGAGACGGAAGCGCCCGCGGGGACGGGGAACATGTAGGTCGCCTCGACGTTGAACCCGTTCGGGTTCACGAACACCTGGTCCACCGTCGTCGTCGCGACCTGATTGTCGATCGCGACGTCGACCTTGTGGTATTTGACCGCCATCGGCACCGCCTCGCGCGTCGGGCGGTCGATCTGCATGAAGCCGTCCGCGCGGGCCAGTCCGGCCACGAGCGCGAGGGCGGCAAGGGAACGGGCAATTCGGGAAAGCATCGGGGGCCTCCGAGGTTGGATTCGCGTTTCTGCTGATGGGACGCCCCCGGCAGCCGCAAGTTCCAGCAATTCCGTGAATTGCGCCGGGTGCGAAACGGACGCGGCCGGGCCCGGGGGCCCGGCCGCGGAGGGCCGCTCGCCTACTTCGGCGCCGGCGTCGCCGTCACCTCGTAGACCTTCCCTTCGAACACCACCGTCACCGCTTCGCCCGCCGCGAAGAACTTCGCCAGCTCGGGCTTCTCCTGAGTGAGCTTGAAGTACTCGTCGGAGAGGTACTCGACCTTCACGGTCTCCAGCCCGTCCTTCCAGTCGGCGTCGCGCCAGACGCCTCGCGCGAAGTAGAACGTCTTGTCTCCGATCCGCTTCGCCGCCTTCGACTCGCCGCCGCGGCCTTCCTTCATCGCATCGGCTTCACGGCTCGCCCTCACGCCGCCGGAACCGCTTCCGACGCCCAGCGCATCGGTGGGGCCCCGCGCGCGGTCGCGGGCGTCGAGGCCGTTGAGGAACTCCCCGCTGTCTCCCTTGAGGGCGGCGGGGTCGTCCTTCGCGGCCTCGTTGTGGTCGGACTCCTCGGCGTCGGGGAAGAAGACCCCGGGTTCGTCGGCAGGGGCGCCCTTGCGTTCGGCCGGCGCTGCGTTGCCGCCACCGGGGGCGCGGAGGTTCCGGCGCCCTCCGCCGAAGCGGCCGGCGCCGCCTTCGCCGGGCGACGCGGCGGCGGCGGGGACGCGGGCGCTGTCCTCGAGGACGAGGAAGCTGGTGTAGGGCGTGACGATTCCGAATTCCCTGGCGAGGGCGACGACCTCGGCCTTCAGCTCGGGCTGCTCGCCGTTCAGTCGCATGGCGTCCACGAGGTGTCCGACTTTCGAGACGGCCCAGAGCCGCGGGACGGAGTCGTGCGCCTCTGAGGCGGCGGGGAAGTCGGCGGTCCAGGTGTATTCGCGCGTCTCGCCGTCCACCGTGCCGGTGAGGCGGACCTTCCGCTGTCCGGCCTCCCTGAACCGCCCGTACACGGCGATCTGCTGGCCCTTGAACACGTCCGAGAGCGCCTTCGGGTAGACGTCGTAGATCTCCACCCCCGCGCCCTCGATCTTCAGCTCGGCCCCCGCCAGCACCGGCGCGCTGAACTTCTCGTAGTACGCCGCCATGCGCGTCTCCAGGCTCTCGGTCGGCGTCACGTACTGGCGCAGGCCGTGATGCTCGTCGGCGAGCCGGTCGAGCAGCCGGACGTCGAGGTCGAACCCGACGCCCAGCGTGAACACCCGCGCCCCGGCGGCGTTCTTCTCCCGCGCGAGCGCCAGGATCCGGTCGGGCTCGGTCTCGCCGATCGTCGGCGCGCCGTCGGTCATGAAGAGCACCATGTAGGGACGCCGCGCGTCGCGGGGGTTCATCGCAAGCGCCGTCTCGAGCGCGTCGGAGATGTTCGTCCCCCCGCGCGCCTTCAGTCCGTCCGCGAACTTCGAAGCCTCGGCGAGCGAGTCCTCCGTCGTCTCCACGAGAGACTCCTTCCACTGCGTGACCTCGGTGGAGAAGCGGACGATGTTGAAGCGGTCCCCGCGATTGAGCGTCTGCAGCCCGGCCTTGAGCGCCTTCTTCGCCTGCGCCATCCGGTCGTCCTCGGCCATCGACATCGAACAGTCCACGACGAAGCAGACGTCGCGCCGGATCGCCTCGGACTTCGGGACGACGCGCGGCGCGAGGAGCATCATGAAGTACCCGTCCTCGCCGGCGGCGCGCTGCGCGACGAGGTTCATGCCGAACTCGCCGTCCTGCGCGGCGATGAAGAGCTGGAAATCGCGGTTCGGCGACGTGTTCGCCGCCTCCCACGCGACCGTGGCGTGATGGTCGTCCGGGCGCGCCACGTCCACGGCGTGCGTCGGCGACATCACGGATTTCAGCGCCACGTTCGACACGACCCTCACGGACACCCGCGCCTCGGACAGCGGCGCCCGCGAGTACTTCGCCGTCCCCAGCCCGTAACGGTACTGCACCACCCCCGCGTCGGCGCGCAGCGCCTCGCTGTACGTCAGCTTCACCCGCTTCTCCTCGCCCGGATTGATCGGGAAGACGCGGAGGCGAAACGTCTTCGCCCCGGCAAACTCGAGCAGCGCAGGGTCGCGCCGGGAGCGCACGATTGCCTCGTAGATCCCCCGCGCCTTGCCGGACTCGAGCAGCTCCGCCTCCTGCTCCTGACCGTCGATCCACATGGAGAGCTTCTCCATGGAGGCGCCCGGCGGGACGGGGAACAGGTAGGTGGCCTCGATCTGGCCGGGGTTCGGGTTGAGGAAGACCTGGTCGACGGTGGTCGTGGCGACCTGGTTGTCGATGACGACGTCCACCAGGTGAGTCTTGAGCGTCATCTGGGACGCGTCGGGGTCGGAGACCTGCATGAACCCCTGGGCGCGGGCCAGCGAGGCTGCGAGAGCGAGGACGGCGACGGCGAGATGGCGCATGGGACTTCCTCCTGGAGGTGAAGGATGCATACGGACGGACGGGGGCCGGGGTTCGGGAAAAGCGGCGCGGAGCCGCTATTCCTCCAGTTCCTCGACGCGCAGGTCGCCGAACGCGACCGTGCCGCGGCGCACGCCGATCTCGACCCCGCCGCGAACGGGGCCTTCCAGGTGCCCGAACCAGCCGGACTGGCCCGCGTCGACGGAAGCGAGCCCCCCTCGCACGAGCACGTCCACCGTCACTTCCTCCCCCGGCGGCAGCTTCAGGCCGTTCCCGGTCACGAGGAAGCGTCCGTCCTTCGTGAATCCGTTGAGCGTCTCGCTTCCCGCGAGCACCTGCCGGATCGACTCCCCGGACTTCATCGCCAGGCACAGTTCCGCGCCTTCGGGTGCGCGCACCCTGAAGCGCACGCGGAAGTTCGCGCCGGTCGGCCACGCCCCGGCCCGCAGCCAGCGCCACTCCTCGCCGGCGTCGACGTGGAGGGCCGCCCGTTCCGCTCGGCCTCCCGACCAGCTCTTCCAGTTCATCCCCGTCTCCCGGTTCCGGCGTTTTCGTGCGACCTCGAGCGGCCGGAACTCTTCGTCGAGGTCGGGCTGGAGGAACCGGGCGCGTCCGCGGGCCTCGAGGCGGCGGAAGGAGACGGGGCCGGTGAAGAAGAGCCCGAGGGCGCCGTGCCAGCCGGCGGGGAGGGGGGCTTCGGAGGTGAGGTCGGCGACGGTGGCCTTGACGCGTCCACCGCCGGCGACGATGCGGAGGGTGACCCAGCCGTCGGCAGGGCGCTGGATCTCGCGCGAGTCCTCGAGGACGGGCATGCGGACGCCCAGTCGCCCCGGGGTGGCCGGATTCACGACGACGCTGAGGAACTCCGCGGGGGTGCGCCAGCCGGCCACGACGCCGAAGGTGTCGTCCGGCCGGACTTCGACTTCGAGGACCACGTCCGACCAGTCGAGTCCGGCGAGCACGAGCGCGGTCGACCGCCCGGCGGGCTCGATGCACGGAAGATCCCCCGGCACGGCCCGCGCCGGGAGGATGTCGTGAAAGTCGGCCAGGACGGACTCGACGCCCGTCCAGCGCAGCACCAGGTCTTCCCCGTTGCCTCCCGTCTCCGCGGCCGAGTACAGCGCGATGTCCTCCGGCGTCGCGGGCCCGCCCGCCACCCGCATCGCCTCCCGCGCGTCCGCCGCCATCCGCGGATGCAGCGGCAGCACGTCGTACGCCCGGAGCCACTCGCGCACCAGGGGCGCCGCCGCGGCCGCGTCGTCCCGCAGCCGCTCGATCGCCTTGAGCTGGCGCCCCGCGAGCTCCCGGGTCTCCGCGGGGATCTCCTCGCGCAGCATGCGGTCCGGAAGGGGCTCCAGCGTGACGCGGCGGCGGCGCGCGCGGAGTGCGAAGGGCCACGCCTCCCCCGGGGCGCCCGCGAGGAGGACGGACTCGACGGCCGCGGCCAGCAGCTCGTCGGAGGGAGTGCCTTCCAGGGCGCATCGCGCGATGTCCGGCATGCAGACGTCCCCGAGGCCGACGCGGATCTGCGAGGTGCCGGTGACCAGGAAGAACCCGCGCTCTGCGATGCTGTGGATGCGGCCCGCGACCACCGTTCCGTCGGGGCGGCGGAACGAGATGTCCGTCCCGGGGTGGGCGGCGAGCCACTCGTGCGCAGTCTGCAGCACCGAGCGGAACCGCCCGGCTGCGCGCCGCGCCGCCGACATCGTCGCCTTCTGCTCTTCGTCGGCGGGCACCTCGGCCCGCCCGAGCGTCTCCAGGATCCCGGGGACGTCGCGCGTCGCGAACAGAGGCCGAAGCGCTGCGTAGCCGTCCCGCGCCTGCCATTGGCGCGCCGCCTCGGCCGCCAGGGTCCGCACCTTCGCGGCCGCCTCCTCCGGCAGCTTCTCCGCCAGCGCCGAAAGCCGCTTCGACGCCTCGGCCCCCCTTTGCGGCGACGCCAGCTCCTTCTGGACCCGCAGGTCCACGCGGTTCAGCAGGTCCGACAGCTCGCGGACGACGGCCGCCGAGGCGTTCGCGTCGGGTGGCTGCAGCGCCGACAGCAGCTCGTGGGCGCGGCGGAACTCGCCTTTCGCTTCAAGCTCCCTCGACTGCGAGCGCGCCGTCCGGAACGCGGCCTCCCAGACCGGGTCGGGCTTTCCCTCCTCCGCCGTCGCCGGCGGCCCGGGAGCGACCGGCGCCGGCCCCGGATCGGCGGAACCGCGCCGCTTCGCCGCATAGAGGCCGCCCGCGACGGCGCAGAGAAGGAGCGCCGCGGCGCCGGCCGCGATGACCGTGGCGGGGACGCGCTTCCGCCGCACCGCGACGCCGGCCGTGGGCGTCTCCGCGCTCGGCGCGAGCCCGCCCGGCGTCGCCGCGATCGCCGGCGGCGCCGCGGGGACGACCGCCGGCTGCGAGCGCTCCACCGGCGTCGAGGACGCCGCCGGAACGGCCTGCGGAAGGGTCGCCTGCCCCGGCTCCCCCGGCGCCTCTTCCACCCGCGCCAGCGCCGCCGCGAACTCCGCGGCGCTCGCCCACCGTTTCGCGGGATTCTTCTCCAGCGCCCGCAGCAGCACCGCCCACACCGCGCGCGGCGCCTCCGGGATCGGCGGCACCGGCTTCTGGATGTGCGCCATCAGGATCCCCACCGCCGTCTCCGCGTCGAACGGCAGCCGAAGCGCCATCATCGCGTACACCACCACGCCCAGCGCGTACACGTCGCTCCGCGCGTCCCCTTTCTTCCCCTCGCAGATCTCCGGCGCCATGTAGTGCGGCGTCCCCATCACCATCCCCGTCTGCGACAGGCTCACGTCCGACATTTCCTCCCGCGCCAGCCCGAAGTCCACGAGCTTCGCCTCCCCCTCCTTCGTGAACAGCACGTTCGCCGGCTTCACGTCCCGGTGCATCACCCCCACCTTGTGCGCCGCCGCCAGCGCTTCCGCCACCTGCCGCGCGATGCGCAGGACGGTCTTCAGGGGGAAACGGACGCGTTTTTCGAGGAAGCGCTGGAGGGAGCCGCCGTCGACGTACTCCATGACGAGGTAGGGGAGGCCTTCGTCCTCGCCGGCGGAGAGGATGCGGACGACGTTGGGGTGGTCGATGCGGGCGGCGGTGCGTCCTTCGCGGAGGAAGCGCTGCTTGAGGATGTCGTCGTCGCGGTAACGGGCGGGGAGGACCTTGATGGCGACGGTGCGGCCGAGGCGTTCGTCGTGGCCGCGGAAGACGACGCCCATGCCGCCGGCGCCGACCTGGCTCTGGACGACGTAGCCGCCGAGGACGCGGCCGATCAGGGTGTGGGGGGCGGGCATGGAGGGTCTCTACAGGGCCGCGGCCGGCGGCGATTCGGCGGTTTACAGGAAGCCGATCTCCTTGAAGTCGCCGCCGAGGGCCTTCGCCGGCGGGATGCCCATCGCCTTCCCCAGGATCTCCGCGTAGACCGCGCGGAAGTCGACCTTCATGGCGAGGTCGCCCGAGTCGAGCTTCTCGAGGTCGGGCGCGCCGCCGTAGAGGCCGCCGCGGACGCCCTTGCCGATCACGAACATCGGCCCTGCGGCTCCGTGGTCGGTTCCCTGGGAGACGTTCTCGGCGACGCGGCGGCCGAATTCGCTGAAGGCGAGCGTGACGACGCGCCCGGCCAGCTCGCGGGCCTCCAGGTCGCGCTGAAACGTCGCGACGGCCTCGGAGAACGTCGCGAGCAGCGCCGTGTGCGCGCCGCGCTGGTTCGCGTGCGTGTCGAATCCGCCGAGCGTGACGAGGTAGACGCGGGCGGGGAAGCCGTCCTCGACGGCGTCGGCGACGAAGCGGAGCTGCTGCGCGAGCGGGAAGTTCGGGTAGGGGACCGGCGAGGGCGGTTTCTGCGCGATGGACCGCACGCGGTCGGCCTGCGCCATGACCTCGAGCCCGCGCAGCCGCACGAACTCCGCCGCGCCGGACCGGCCCGATCCGTACAGGTCGCGCAGCGCCGACAGCACGTTCGCGCGGTCGTTCGGGCGCCGGATGTCCGTCGTGATCTCGAACCCGCCGGGATTCTCCATCGCCATCACCCCGCCGCCCTCCGCCCACAGCGCCAGCGGCGTCTCGCTTCCGAACGCCACGCTGTGCGGCGCCGATCCGTCGTCGCACAGGCAGCGCCCGAGCCAGCCGTCCCGCACCACGCCCTCCGTCTGCGCCGTCTGCCAGATCTCCATCGAGCGGAAATGCGACCGGTCGTGGTTCGGGTACCCCGCGTTGTTCACGATCGCGACCCGCCCCTTCTCGTACAGCTCCCGCAGCTTCCGCAGCGGCGGCGCCAGCCCCACCGTGTCGTCCAGCGGCAGCATCTGGTCCCGCGGGATCGCCAGCGTCGGCCGCGCCTTCGCGTACCGCGGGTCCGACAGCGGCACCACCGTGTTCAGCCCGTCGTTCCCCCCGCTCAGCACCACCAGCACCAGCACCCGCTTTGAGCGCGCCGCCGCAGGCTCCGCCAGCGCCCGCGTCAGCCACCCGGGGACCATCAGCGACGCCGCCCCCAGCCCGCCCAGCTTCAGCGCCTCGCGCCTCGTCAGGCTCATCGCAGATTCCTCACGCAAGCTGGAATTCGGGAAGGGCCATCACCAGGTGCGCGACGCCGCGCACCTTGCCGTCCAGCACCGCCGGCGCCGGGTAGACCGGCCCCTTCGCCTGCTCCGGCGCCTTCGCGTACGCCACCAGCCGCTCGCGCACCGCCGCCGGGACGTCGAGCGGGCCGAAGCGCTGCAGCATGTGGTCCACGAGCTTCTCCGGGGTGTCGAGCCCGAAGTCCGCCACGAGCTGCCGGGAATTCAGCGCCGCGGAGGGCTGGTTGTTGTAGCCGGGGCCGAGGTCGCGCGCGAAGTTGAATCGGTTGATCACCGTCGTCGTCGAAAGCCACGCCGTCCCGCCGTCCCAGCCCTTCACCGTCGGCGGCGCCAGCAGGTCCTGCCCCATGCGCCGCAGGTTGAGCGGCAGGTACTTCACCGGGATCAGCGACGGCATCGCGCGCAGCGCGCCGATCACGAGCTCGGCCGGCGACTTGACGCGCGACCACGCGGCGGCGTCGGACAGGAAGGCCTTCGACGTGAAGAGGACGCGCAGCACCGAGCGGACGTCGTAGCCGCTCCGGAAATACTCCTCCGACAGCGCCTTCACCGTCTCCGCGTCCGGTTCCGGCCCGACGAATTCGCGGTACAGCTTCTCGGAGAGCCGCTTCGCCGTCGCCGGATGCGCCGCCAGGATGTCGATCACGTCCGTCCCGTCGAGCCGGCCGGTCTTCCCGAGCACCGCCTTCTCGCCGTCGTCGTGCTGCCTCGCGTCGAAGAAGAACTCGCCCTCGCGCAGGTTCCACCCGGTGAACGCCCGCGCGACCTCCTTCACGTCCTTCTCCATGTAGTTCCCGATCCCGATCGTGAACAGCTCCATCAGTTCGCGGCCGTAGTTCTCGTTCGGGACGCCCTTGCGGTTCGCGCGCCCGTCCAGCCAGACGAGCATCGCGGGGTCCTTCGACACCTCCACGAGCAGCGACCGGAAGTTCCCCGCCGCGAACCGCCGGAACAGCGCGACCTGCCGGTGCATCAGCAGCGCCTGGTCCACCTTCCCCGCGCCCGTCGCGAAATGGTTGTGCCAGAACAGCGTCATCCGCTCCTGCAGCGGCCGCTTCGTGCGCGCCATACGGTAGATCCAGGCGATGCGCACGTCCTCGATGTTCCTGAGGTCCAGCAGCCCGTCCTGCACGTCCGCCAGGTCGCCCTCGACATCGTCGGCGACCGACTCGAACGCCAGCAGCCGCTCGAGCGTCGCCGCGTACCCTTCCCGCCGCGCCTGCTCCAGCTCGGCGATCGTGGCCCCGAACCCCGCGCGCCTCAACAGGTGTGCCGCCTGCTGCGTCTCGTTCATCGCTTCCTCCGCGTTCGGACCCGGGAATGCTACCTCCGGGCAGCACGGGACGGAGGCGGCAATTCAAGGACGGGGAAGCGGGGCGGGCGTTTCGGTGATTGCGACGGGGCTATGGAACCTGGTCCGTGCGCGGCCGCCGGGGAACTGCGCGATTGGTACGAGAAGTTCGTGCGGGCGCTTTCCATCAACGACCCTGCCGCGGCCAAGGACATGCTCATGCACTGGCGAGACTTGCTTCGGCGAATGGCTGGCCCGTAGCCGTCGTCTTGACCGCCTCCTTTGTCCGCCACCCGCCGCCTGAGCGGAATCTTGCGACTGTCCTCAAGCCTCCGGGAGGACTTCGAATCCCATGGCGCGGAAGTCGGCGTCGAGCGTGAGCGCCGTGGCGATCCGGAACCTGCTCATGGTGACGAACGATGTGCAGTCCGTGAGCGAGAACCGGTGGTCGCCGTACCGGCGGAACAGGGCCCACGCTTCCTCACGCACGGCGGCATCGACCGGGCGTACTCGCCAGACGCAGCCGGCGCGAAGGTACTCGCCGGCGCTGACGGCCATGGCGTGACCCACCCGGCCTCGCAGAAGCGTCACGGTTTCGTCGAAGACGTCCGTGGTCGTCGTGAAGTGGGTGCTTCGGCCGCGCAGTTCCTCCAGCAGCGCCTTGACGGTCGCGTGGTGCGCGTCGCGATGATCGAACAGCGCGACAATGGCGCTGGTGTCGCCGAACAACCTGCGGATCACGGTTGCTTCTTGAGCGGCCCGTAGAGAACGTCGTCCACGCTCTCGCCCGGCCGCAGGACGGGGCCGGTCCTGATGAACCCGGCGTGTTTGAGGACGGGGTCGTCCGCCCAGAGGGCCTGGAAGTCGTCGTGGACTTCGAAATGCCAGGTCCTGCCGGTCTTGACGACCACGACCTTGTGGCCGCCCCGCCGCAGTTCGGTGACCAACCGGAACGCCTTGGCGCGGGACACCGACATCAGCTTTGCCAGCCCATCCGTGTTGAGATCATCGCCAAGGAGATGGACGTAGGCATCCTGGGCGTCCTCGGAGAGAGGGCGTCGGGCCGGAGGAGTCCGGCGCGGCGTGGCCGGGGATCGGCGCCGGGGTCGCATTGAGTGATTCTATTCGGAGAGCAGGTCAGGCTCAAGTGTCTCGCGTTGATCAACTTGGATTCAACGGGGCGTCTTCAGGCACACGCGACGGGTTGCCTCTCCCGCCGTACACTCCCGCCCGTGAACCGACCGGTCCCGTTGCTGTCGTGGATCCTCTACGACTTCGCCAACACGATCTTCTCCATGAACATCGTGACGCTGTACTTCTCGCTCTGGGTCACGATGAACAACGGGAAGTCGGACCTGTGGGTGGGCGTCGCGAACGCGGCGTCGGCGGCCCTCATCGTCGTGGCGCTGCCGCTGCTGGGGGTGTGGAGCGACGCTTACCAGCGGAAGCGTGCGTACCTGGTCATCGCGACGATCGCGTGCTGCGCGCTGACGGCGCTGATGGGCGTCGCGGCGATGTCGGGGCTGGGGACGTCGGCGCGCGTGCTGGTGGCGCTGGCCTGCTTCGTCCTCGCGAACTTCGGGTACCACGCGGGGCTCGTGTTCTACAACGCCCTGCTCACGAGCGTCAGCGAGCCCGCGACGATGGGGCGCGTGTCCGGGTACGGCGTCGGCGCCGGCTACGCGGGAGCAATCTTCGGGCTCCTCCTCGTCATGCCGTTCGCGACGGGAAAGCTGCTGCACGTCGGCGTGCCGGGGTTCGCGAAGGAATGGAGTGAGGTCGCGGCGGCCCCGGCCGACGGCACGTTCCGCGACGGCCCCGTCGCGCTCGACGCCAACTATGAGTACGAGCTTCGCGCGGGCGACCGCACGCTTCCCGCCGCCGCGCACGAGGACTTCGTCGCAGCCACTCAGCAGCGCTTCATCGAGGTCACCTGGACCGACGCCCCGCCCGGCGCGCGCCTGTTCCGCCGCGAGAACGGCTGGGGCCGCGCCGGCACCTTCATTCCGACCGGGATCCTCTTCGCCTTCTTCGCCCTGCCGTGCATGCTGTGGGTCAAGGACCGGCCGGGACTGCCGACCGCCCCGGTGAACATCAAGGGGGCGTACCGCCAGGTGTTCGAGGGGCTCGCGGCGACGAAGAAGTACCCGGGCGTGCTGCGGTTCCTGGTGGGGAAGTGGTTCTACGAGGACGCGATCTCGACGGTGTACATCTTCATGGCGGTCTACGGGGCGAAGGTGCTGAAGTTCAGCGACGAGGTGCAGGGGAAGTTCCTGCTGACGGCGACGGCGTTCGCGCTGGTGGGCTCGTTCGTGTGCGGGTTCGTGACGGACCGGGTGGGGCCGAAGAAGACGCTGGTCGGGGTGCTCGTCGGGTGGACGGTGTTCCTCAGCCTGGCGGCGGCGACCAGCAACGCGCGGCATTTCTGGCTGATCGGGCCCGGGCTGGGTGTGCTGCTCGGCTCGATGTGGACGAGTTCGCGGCCGCTGCTCATCACGCTGGTGCCGAAGGAGAAGCAGGGGGAGTTCTTCGCGCTGTCCGAGCTGACGGGGAAGACCTCGGCGGTGGTCGGCCCGGTGCTGTGGGGGATCATCGTGAGCGCGGCGGCGGCGGCGGGGTGGTCGGAGGTGAACCAGTACCGCGCGGCCATCGGAGCCCTCGTCGTGCAGCTCGTGATCGGGGGAGCGATCATCCTCAGGGTGCCCGAAAAGCAGGTCGGGGAAGGGACTTCGCGGATGAAGGAGGATGGGGCGGAAACGGCCGCGGATGTGAACCTCGGGGAGCCGGGGGGCGATAATCGGGGCACATGACGAAGAAGGAAGCCGCGCTGTCGGTCGTCAAGAAGCTCCGCGAAGCGGGGTTCGAGGCCTATTTCGCCGGCGGCTGCGTCCGCGACGCCCTCCTCGGCCGCACGCCGGGCGACTACGACGTCGCCACGAACGCGGTCCCGGACGCGGTGCAGAAGATCTTCCGCCGCAACGTCGCCGTCGGGAAGCAGTTCGGGGTCATCCTCGCGCTTGTCCAGGACCACGAGGTCGAGGTCGCGACGTTCCGCGCCGACGCGAAGTACTCCGACGGCCGCCACCCCGACAGCGTCACCTTCAGCGACCTCAGGTCCGACGTCCTCCGCCGCGACTTCACCATCAACGGCATGATGGAGGACCCGCTCACCGGGACCATCGTCGACCTCGTCGGCGGCCAGGCCGACCTCCGGGCCCGAGTCATCCGCGCGATCGGCGATCCCGAGAAACGCCTGGACGAGGACCGCCTCCGCATGCTGCGCGCGGTGCGTTTCTCGGCCCAGCTCGAATTCGAGATCGAGGCGGCGACGCTCGCGGCCATCCGGCGCCGCGCCGCGGAGGTGGGGAGCGTGTCGAAGGAGCGGATTCGGGAGGAGCTGGAGAAGCTGCTCGCCGCGAAGGGGGTCGGGCGGGGCCTGCAGCTCCTTCGGGAGACGGGGCTGCTGGTGTCGATCGCGCCGGAGCTCGAACTGCCCGACGGCCCCTGGAACCTGACGCGCTGGACGGTCGAGAACCTCGATCGGCGGAACTTCGCGCTCTCGTTCGCGGCGCTGCTGCATCATGCGAACCCGCAGCCGACGGCGCTCACGGACGCCGTGGCCCGCAGGCTCAAGTGCTCGAACGACGACCGCGAACGCGCCGTCTGGCTCGTCACCCACCGTCGCGACCCCGAACGCGCCGCGACGATGCGCCCCTCCGAGTGGAAGCCGCTCCTCGCCCACCCCGGCGCCGCGGACCTGCTCGAGCTCCACCGGGCCGCGCAGGTCGCGCGCAGCGCCCCGCTCGAGG
>JADLHC010000120.1 GCA_020849035.1 Planctomycetia bacterium | reverse complement strand
CGTCGCGACAAGGAGCGCCTGAAAAGCAAACTCGTCAAGCGCCTCGGCGAACTCGGGTTTGAAGTGACTGTCACACAGAAGCAGCCTGCGTAGGGCTGTTTTCTGAGGAAAAAGGATGGAAAGGGATACGGCACCTCCTGCGGACATCGCTTGTTCGCGCGCCTCCTCCGCTTCCCGTAAGATGCAGGGGTCCCCTTCAACCGGAGCCCCCCGCCATGAAGTTCTGCCTCGACACCGCTTCCGTCTCCGAAATCCGCGAAGCCGCCGCCCTCGGCCTCCTCGACGGCGTCACCACGAACCCTTCCCTCGTCGCGAAGGAGAAGAAGGACTTCCGCAAGCTGCTGGCGGAGATCTGCGAGGTGTGCGACGGGCCCGTCTCGGCGGAGGTGGTGGACACGACCTGCGACGGGATGGTGAAGGAAGGGCGGGACCTGGCGAAGGTGGCGGAGAACATCGTGGTGAAGATCCCGCTCATCAAGGAGGGGATCAAGGCGTGCAAGATCCTGCGCTCCGAGGGGATCAAGACGAACGTGACGCTGTGCTTCAGCCCGAACCAGGCGCTGCTGGCGGCCAAGGCGGGGGCGAGCTACATCAGCCCGTTCATCGGGCGGCTGGACGACGTCTCGACGGAGGGGATGCAGCTCATCCGGGACATCCGGACGATCTACGACAACTACTCGTTCCCGACGGAGATCCTGGTCGCCTCGATCCGGCACCCGATGCACGTCGTCGAGGCGGCGAAGATCGGCGCCGACGTGGCGACGATGCCGTTCAAGGTGTTCGACCAGATGCTGGCGCACCCGCTGACGGACATCGGGCTCAAGAAGTTCCTCGACGACTGGAAGGCGACGCAGGGCAAGTAGACCAACCCCTTCCCGTTCCCTTTCCCCTTCCCTTTCCCGCCTGCCGCGGACCACTTCGTCCCCCACGGTGGGAAAGGGACCGGGAACGGGAAGGGGAAAGGGAAAGTCCGACAGCCTGCCTGCCGATAACTCTCCCGGGAGAAAGTCCGTCACCCGACCATGAAAGACCGCCTCTGCTTCTACCACACCGCCGTCGAGGCGGTCGGGATGTGCATTCACTGCCACAAGCCCTACTGCCAGGCCTGCCAGGTCGTCACGCCCTACGGGAAGTTCTGCTGCCATGACTGCTCCGGGAAGTACGCGGCCTTCAAGGCGTCGTGGAAGGAGCCGAAGCTGAGGAGCCCCTGGCTCGGGCCCCTCCTCTCCGGCCTCATCCTCCTCGCCCTGCTCGCCATCGTGGCCGCCTGGGCCGGCCACCGCTTCCTCGGCATCTCCGCCCTCGCACCCTTCGACGTGATCTCGAGGTTCTTCCGATGACCCGTGCCCGCCCGCTCGCCCTCCTCCTGGCCGCATTCGCCGCGGGCTGCTCCAGCACCCCCGATGACCCGCCCCGCGACACCGCCTTCACCGAAGCCGAGGCGGCCTACCTCCAGGAGTCCTGGTCCGTCGCCATCCCCGCCTACGAGCGGTTCCTCTCCGCCCACCCCGACGACTCCCGCGCCTGCTACGCGAAACTCCGCATCGGCCGCGCGAACCTCGCCCTCAACCGCCCCTCCGCGGCCCTTCCGTGGCTCGACCAGGCCGTCTCCGGGGCACCCGACAGCCGGCTCAAGGCGGACGCGCACGCCGCGCGCGGCGTGGCGCATCACATGCTGGGCTCCCCGGCGCGCGCGGAGGCGGAGCTGCTGGAGGCGATCCGGATCGGTGGCGACGAGGTGCGCAAGGACGAGTGCCTGTACTACCTGGGCGTCTGCCGGATCCGGCAGGGGGACTGGGAGGAAGGGCTGGCGGACATGGGGGCGGTGATCAAGGCGGCGCCGGACTCGCCGTACGCGGCGAAGGCGCGTTCGCTTCGGTCGTCGGGCGTGAAAGCCTTCTCGGTGCAGGTGGGGGCGTTTACGGACCCGGCTGGGGCGCGGCGGCGCGCGGACGACCTGCGATCGAAGGGGTACGATTCCGAGATCGTCCCCGAGGGGGCGCTGAACTGCGTCCGCACGGGGCGGTACGCGACGTGGGTGGAAGCCACGGAGGCCGCGAAGGCGCTGGAGACGGTGACGGGGTTTGATGCGGCGGTCGTGCCGTAGGGTGCGCGGGGGCGCGGGGGCGCAGAACGGGGGAACGGAAGAATAGCGACGCCGTTGCTGTTCACTCGCGCACTCGCGCACTCGCGCACCCTTCTCGTTCCCCTTGAACGGGTGGTCAAAACTCCTTACGATGCGCCGACTTGCGCCCACAGGGGGATGGACCGGGCGCACAACATCGGGGGATTCATGGGGCTTGTCGCGTCGGTCAAGCGCGCCGCGACGCGCGCGGTCGTCAACCAGTTGCTCGGGATGGCGGATTCGTCCGACAAGACGCTGCTGCGGATGATCGCGGCGATCAAGTCGGTGTCGCCGCTCGAGTGGTACGACAAGGGCCTCGCCGCCATGGAAGACTACGTGCGGCAGGGACACCCCGGCGTGGAAGCCGTCCGCCGGACGGTGCGCGCCATGAGCCCCGCGACGCGCAGGAAGTTCGTCGAGAACTTCATCATGAACGTCTTCATCGAGGGGAACCACCGCCGCTACGCGTTCTGGGAGCGGGAAGGCTTCGGTCCCCCGACGACGCTGCTGATCAGCCCCACGACGGTCTGCAACCTGAAATGCTACGGCTGCTACGCCGAGGGGCATGACGTCCACTCGACGCTGTCGTTCGAGGCGATGGACAAGCTGGTGGGCGAGGCCAAGGAAGTCGGCTGCCCGCTCGTGCACTTCGTCGGCGGCGAGCCCTTCCTCGTGAAACACCTCTGGGACCTGTTCGAGAAACACCAGGACGTGTTCTTCAACGTCTTCACGAACGCGACGCAGCTCGGCGACGCGGAGATCGACCGGCTGGCGAAGATGGGGCACGTGGCGCTGTCGGTGTCGGTGGAAGGGCTGCAGATGCACACGGACGAGAGGCGCGGGCGCGGGATCTACGCGCTGGCGACGGACGTGATGAAGAAGCTGGCGGACAAGGGCGTGCTGGTGGCGTTCAGCGCGACGTACTCGAAGGCGAACATCGACGTGGTCGGTTCGCCGGAGTTCATCGACGCGATGATCGACATCGGGTGCGTGTTCGGGTGGTACTTCCCGCTCATGCCGGTCGGCTCCTGCGCGGTGCCGCAGCTCATGCCGACGCCGTTCCAGAAGCTGATGTTCAAGGACCGCCTCGCGGAGCTGCGCGCGACGAAGCCGCTGCTGTTCTTCGACTTCGGCCACGACGAGTGGATCGCGGGGGGCTGCCTGGCCGGGCGGAAGATGCTGCACGTGAACTCGCAGGGCGGCGTGGAGCCGTGCATGTTCACGCAGTACGCGGTGGACAACATCCACGGGAAGTCGTTCACGGAGGTCCTGCGCTCGAAGTTCCTGGGCAAGGTGCGCGACGACGAGCGGATCCGCGCGAATCCGAAGAAGACGTGCCTCGTGACCGACGTGCCGGAGGTCTTCCGCGACATCGTGAAGACCGAGGGCGCGAAGGACCAGTCGGGCGACACGTTCATGACGACGATGGCCCCCGTCGTGGACGCCTACGCCCGCGAGGACAAGGCGCTGCACGAGTCGGAGAAGAAGTGATGCTGCGCTCCGCGACGAACTTCGCGCTGGAGAAGGTCATTGACGGCGTCGCGAAGGCGGCGGCGAACATGTCCGACGCGGGGATGCTGCGCA
This sequence comes from Planctomycetia bacterium, assembly GCA_020849035.1. Classification (GTDB taxonomy): domain Bacteria; phylum Planctomycetota; class MHYJ01; order WSZJ01; family WSZJ01; genus WSZJ01. Next base: position 19,982 of record JADLHC010000120.1, on the reverse strand, counting down.
TCATCTCGCTTCTCCGGACGCTGATGCCCGCCGACTGGTACACGAACGCGCTGAACGCGGCGGAGAAGTTCGTGAAGGAGAAGCACCCCGGCGTGGAGGCGGCGCGCCGGATCGGGCGCAGCCTGTCGCCGCACGTGCGCAAGATGATGGTGCGGAATTTCGTGCTGGGCGTGCTGATCGAGGGGAACAAGGTCCGGAAGAAGTTCTACGACGAGGAAGGGTTCAATGCGCCGCCGATGCTGATGATGAGCCCGACGTCGGTGTGCAACTACAAGTGCTACGGGTGCTACGCGGACGGGGAGGACTGGAAGACGGAGCTGGAGCCCGAGCTGATCCACCGGCTGGTGGAGGAGGCGAAGGGGATCGGGTCGCGGCTGATCTCGCTGACGGGCGGGGAGCCGTTCCTGCGGAAGGACCTGATGGACATCATGTCGAAGCACCGGGACGTGATGTTCTCCGTCTACACGAACGGTTCGCGGGTGACGCCGGCGATGCTGGACAGCTTCGCGGAGTGGGGGAACGTCCACCTGAGCTTCTCCGTCGAGGGGCCCCAGGAGTTCACGGACGACCGCCGCGGCGCCGGCGCGTGGTCCATCGTCATGCAGCAGATGGACGAGTGCCGCAAGCGGGGGCTGTTCTTCGGCTTCGGCTGCACCGCTTCCCGCAAGAACCTCGAGGCGGCCGTCTCGGACGAGTTCATCCAGACGATGGTGGACAAGGGGGCGCTCTACGGCTGGTACCTGAACCTGATGCCGACGGGGCCCGTGGAGTCGCAGGACCTGATGCTCACGGCCGCGCAGCGCTACTGGATGCGCGAGCGCGCCGGCGTCATCCGCCGCACGTTCCCGATCTACCTCGTCGACTTCGTCAACGAGGCCTGGCTCGTCGGCGGCTGCATGGCCGGCGGCCGCAAGTTCGTCCACATCAACTCCAACGGCGACGTCGAACCGTGCATGTTCATCCACTACGCCGTCGACAACGTCCGCAACAAGTCGCTGCGCGAGGTGCTCCGAAGCGACTTCATGAAGAAGCTCCGCGAGGCGGTCCCGCACGACGCGCGCGACGCCCGGCCCTGCCCGATCATCGACTACCCGGACCGGCTGCGGGCGGCGATCGAGACGACGGGCGCGTACAAGACGACGCCGGACGCGCACCAGCTCGTGACCGACTGGGCACCGTACCTCGACGAATACGGCGCCGAATTCGGCCGGCTCGACGAGAAGCACGTCGCGAACGTGAACGACCCCGAGCTCGTCGCACTTCGCGCAGAGATGCCGCGCCCCGAGGTGCCGCTGGGCGTGGAGGTCGGGAAGCGGTACGGACCGCGGCGGGACGCGGCGAAGGAGACGTGCGGGACCGGCTGCGGGTGCGCGGACACGGCGCCGGTCGCGCGCGCGCCGGAGTCGCAGGCTCCGTAGCGCGCGATGACCCGCGTCACGGCAGCCCTTCTCGCGGCGGCCCTCGCCCTTCCGGCCGCGGCGGCCCCCCCTCCGGCGGACGGCGCGCCGGCGCGCATCCTCTGGAGCCAGGGGCACAACGAGCTCAAGCTGGAGAGCGACGGGCCAGACGGCGCCGGGGATTTCCGGAAGGTGCTCGAGACGGCGTTCCCGCGAACGGCGGTGGAACCGGTCTGGCTCAGCACGATGACGGAGGATCCGCCCGGCGACGCGGTGCTGATGATCGCGGGCCCGAAGCGGGACCTGTCGGAAGCGGAGGCGGCGAAGCTGGCGCTGCTGCTGGCGCGGGGAGCGCGTGTGCTGGTGTGCGTGGACCCGTCGATCGAGCACGAGCGCGTGGAGTTGGACCGGCTGCGAAGAGTGCTGCGCGACGCCGGCGCGGAGGTCGGCACGGCGCGCATCGTGGACAGGGACGGCGCCCTGGCGCTGCCGGCGGACCCCATGCCCTCGGGCCGTCCGAAGGTGCAGGACGAGCGCGCGGTCTTCGCGGCGCGGTTCGACCGGGCCGATCACCCGCTGCTCGCCCTCCTTCCCGCCGGGACCGGGATCGTCTTCTCGGACGCCTGCCGGGTCGCGGCCATGTCCTCGGGGACCGACCCGTTCGACGCCCGCGAGATCGCGTCGACCTCTGCGACCGCCTTCTCCGCAGAGGGCGGCAAGCAGCGCGGACCCGCAGGGCCCGTCGCCGTCGCCGCTGCCCAGCGCGCCGGCCGCGGCCGCTTCGTCGTCGCCGGCGACGCCACGTTCCTCACCAACGGCTTTGCCGCGCGGACCCGCCAGACGGGCGCGCCGGTGGCAATCGCCGCGATCCGCTGGCTCTCCGAAGGCCTCGCCGGCCCGCGCCCGGCCGCCGCCGCGCGCGCCGCCGCCGCCAACGTCGCCCCCGGGGACCGCGAGCCGCTCGTCCTCATTGCCGCCGGCGTCGCGGCCTGCCTCCTGGTTGCGGCAAGCCTGGCTTTCGGCCGGCGCGAATGACCGTCAGCGGCGCGCCTTGAGCGCCGCCCGGATCCAGGCCGCACGGTCGTGCTTCCGCGCCTCGTGGTTGCCGACGACGCGGGTGCGCAGCGCCTCGAGCGATTCCGTCCACCCGGGATCGGCGCCTCCCCCGACACCTCCGTCAGGGTCGGGCGCCGCCAGCGCCTCGAGACGCCGCAGGCTTTCCGCGCTTCCCGCCACCGCCAGCGCGTGCACGAGCGGCAGCACGTCCTCCACCGCCTGGCCGTCCGCGGCCACGAATTCCAGCGCCACCGCCTCGACTTCCGGAGGGAAAGCACCGCGCGCCGGCCGCCCGCGCAGGGACTTCCCGGCCTTCGATTCGCACCCCGCCGCGAGAATCAGGAGCCCCAGCACGCCCGCCGCTGTTCTCATGCCCCCCAGCGAACGCCGCGCCCCCACCCCGGGTCAAGCGTGAAACGTGCCGCGGGACGCGCGCATCCCGTAGGATGCCCGCGTGAAGCCCGACCCGAAGTCCCGCCGCACCCTCGAGCGCCGCCTCGACATCGCCCGCGCCGCCGCGGGCGTCTTCCGCCGCAGGGGATACGCCGCCGCCACCACCGAGGACATCGCGGGCGCCCTCAGGATGACCAAGGGGGCCCTCTATTACTGGTTCCGCGACAAGTCGGACATCCTCTTCTTCTGCCAGAACTACTCCCTCGACCGCCTGCTCGCCGAAGCCGCCCGCATCCGCCGCTCCGGCGCACCCCCCGCTGCCCGCCTCCGCGACCTCGTCCGTGCCCAGATGGCCCTCATGCTTGACGAGCTCGCCGGCACCGCCGCCCACATCCAGACGGACGCTCTCGACCGCTCGCGGTGGAAGAAGCTCGTCGCGAAACGCGACCGCTACGAGCGCGAGGTCCGCTCGATCGTGGCGGACGGCGTGAGGAAACACGTCTTCCGCTCGCTGGACGCTGCAACGGCGGCCCGCGCGATCCTCGGCGCCGTGAACTGGACGATCACGTGGTTCCGGCCGGGCGGGCGGCGGACGAGCGAGGAAGTCGCGGCAGACTTCGCGGACCTGTTCGTGGAAGGGCTGCGGACGCGGCGCTGACGCGGCCTGTCACGGGCCGAGCTTCCGGTGCGCTTCGCACTCGCACCACTTGTCGCCGGGGGTCGGGCACGTCTTCGCAAGCGCGACTTCCGCCTCGCACGCCTTCTCCGGGTACGGCCCGCCGACGCTCACGCGCTCCTCTCCCATGAAGACGTCCGTGTAGAACTCGATCATCCAGAGGCGGCAGTTCGCGCAGAAGTACCACGAGCGCGTCTCCTCGTCGCCGTAGACGAGCAGGCTGATGAACGCCCTGCGCTTCTCCACGGGTCCGAGGTCCGTCAGGCACCGGCCGCACACTACGGAACCCATACCGTCACCTCGGCGGCGGGCTTCTTCGCGATGTCCGGGACCGTGCAGCCGGGCGCCGGGTAGCCGACCGGGAACAGGATGTACGGCTTCTCCCAGGCGGGCCGATGCAGCAGCTTCGACAGGAACCCCATCGGGCTGGGCGTGTGGGTCAGCGTGGCCAGGCCCATGCGGTGAAGCGCCGCGATGAGGAACCCGCACGCGATCCCGACGCTCTCGGAAACGTAGTAGTTCCTGCGGATGCCGCCTTCGACGGGGCGATGCTGCTCCGCGAAGACGACGACCAGCCACGGGGCGACCTCGAGGAACTCCTTGTGCCAGTCGGTCCCCAGCGGGGCGAGGGCCTCGCGCCAGTCCGGCGGCAGCCGCCCGCCCTCGTAGTTCTCGCGCTCCTCCGCCTCGGCCGCCTCGCGGATCGCGCGCTTCGTCGCCGCGTCCGAGACCGCCACGAACGTCCACGGCTGCCGGTTGGCGCCCGACGGCGCCGAGTTCGCGGCCCCGATCGCGAGCTCGACCAGCTCCCGCGGCACCGGTTCGGACGCGAAGTGCCGGATGCTGCGCCGGCGGGCGAGGTCGTCGCGGAATTCCCGGCCGCGGCGAACCGCCTCGGCGGGATCCAGGCGGGGCATGTCGCAGGGAATGAACCGGGGCTCGCTCATGCGCCCATTATGCCTCCCGGCCGCGGCCCGGCCGCTTGGTCCGCACCCCCCGGGAGGTGTAGGATGCCCGCGGATCAGGGAACAGTTTGCGGAGGTCGAAGTTGCCCGCGCCCGGATTGCCAGCGCCCGGTGCCCCCATGGAGCCCGGGCGCCTGCTCAGCGCGCTGCTTGAACACAGCGCCGACGCGTTCTCGATGCTGGACGCGGGCGGGCGGATCCTCTACGTCTCTCCCGCCTCGCTCCGCCAGATCGGCTTCCGGCCCGAGGAACTCGTCGGCTCCGACCCGTTCGCCCTCGTGCACCCCGACGACCTCCCCGACATCCGCCAGCGCTTCGAGACCGTGCTCGCGGAGCCCGGCGGCATCATGCGGGCGGAATTCCGGATGCGGCGCCGCGAGGGGGGCTGGAGCTGGATCGAGGCGACCGCGCGCAACATGCTCGCGGAACCGTCCGTCGCCGCGGTCATCATCAACAGCCGCGAGGTGGGATGGAGGCGGGAAGCGGAGGCGGCGCTGCGGGCGAGCGAGGAGCGGCTGCGGGCGGTGGTGACGCAGTCGGCGATCGTGCTCTGGGCGGTGGACATGGAGGGCGTGTTCACGCTTTCGGAGGGCTCGGGGCTCGCCGCGCTCGGGCTGCTCCCGGGGCAGGTCGTCGGCCGGAGCGCATTCGAGATCTACGCCGGAACGCCGGAGCTGGGCCGCCACATCCGCCTCGCGCTCGAGGGCTCGCCGTCGCGCGCGGTCGTCGACGTCGCGGGCCGCGTCTTCGACGCCTGGTTCGGACCGCTTCGCGACGGCGGCGGGGCGATCGTCGGCGCCACGGGCGTCGCTTCGGACGTCACCGAGACCCGCCGGCTCCAGGAGCAGTTCCTGCAGGCGCAGAAGATGGAGGGCCTGGGCCGCCTCGCGGGAGGCGTCGCCCACGACTTCAACAACCTCCTCACGGCGGTCCTGGGTTTCAACGCGCTTCTGCTCAAGCGCCACCCCCCGGGCGACCCGGACCGCCCGGAGCTCGAGGAGATCAGGAAGGCGGGGGAGCGCGCCGCGGCGCTGACGAAGCAGCTGCTCGCGTTCAGCCGGCGGCAGGTGGTCCAGTCCGGGACGGTGGACCTCAACGCGGTCGTGGACGACATGCGCGGGCTCCTCGCGCGCCTGATCGGCGAGGACGTCGTGCTCGATACGCGCCCGCTGCCCTCCGCCGCCTGGGTCCGCGCCGACCGCAGCCAGCTCGAGCAGGTCATCGTCAACCTGGCGGTCAACGCCCGCGACGCCATGCCCGGAGGCGGCCGGCTGCTCATCTCCACCACGCGCCGGACGGTCGCGGAGGAGGCGACCGATCCCTCGGGCCTGCCACCCGGCCGCTGGATCGGGCTCGACATCGCCGACAACGGCCACGGGATGCCGGACGACGTGCGCATGCACGCGTTCGAGCCGTTCTTCACGACCAAAGGCCCCGGCCGGGGAACGGGCCTCGGCCTGGCGACGGTCTACGGCATCGTCAGCCAGTCCGGCGGAGTCGTCCGCATCGAATCGGAGCCGGGTCGCGGAACGACGGTGAGCATCTGGCTCCCCGAAGTCCCCCCCGCACCCCGCGCCGCCTCGGAGCCGCCTTCGTCCGCGCCCCGGGGCCGCGAGACCATCCTGCTCGTCGAGGACGAGCCCAGCGTCCTCGACCTCTGCCGCCTCGTGCTCCTCGAAAGCGGATACCGCCTCCTCGAAGCGACGAGCGGACTGGCCGCCCTCAATCTCCTCTCCTCATCCCCGGACCCCGTCCACCTCCTCCTCTCCGACGTCGTCCTTCCCGGAATGAACGGCCCCGACCTCGCCCGACGCGCCGCCGCGCTCCGGCCCGGCCTCCGCGTCCTCTTCATCACCGGCTACTCCGCCGACGAAACCGCCCCGGGCCCCGCCCCGGTCCTCCCCAAGCCCTTCAGCCCCGACGACCTCGCCCGCCGCGTCCGGTCGGTCCTCGACGGCGCAGCGGCGCCGCCGTGAGGCGCATCAGCCGATCCGGCGAGGTCCCCAGATCCACGCGTCGATCGTGCGTGCGTAGAGGGCGTGCTCCGGGGCGGGCGCGACGTCGAAGCCGGCGGCCCGCGCCATGGAGTTCTCGCGCACGGCGACCCGCGCCGGCCGGAGCTCCCAGGGCGCATGGTGGATCTCCGCGCGGAGCAGCCCACCGCGTACCTCGGTGTAAAGGCAGTATCGTTCTGACAGGAAGTGCTCGAGCGTGCCCGGTCGCGCGCGGAATTCGCCGCCGGAGGGGGCGTAGCGGGCGCGGAACACGGCGGGCGGGGCGCCCGGGTCGTCCCGGACGCTGTCGTACGACACGCGCCCCTCCTCCTCGGTCACCTCCATCCGCGACCTCCGGTACGGCAGCCCGAACCACGCCCGGGCGACCGCGATCGCGGAGAGATTCGTGGCGTCGAGGCTCAGGAACCAGACGCCGGGCTTCCCGTCGCGCTTCACGTAGGTCCGCACGTTGAGCTCGGGAAACGCCGCGGTCCCCGGCACGGGCGGAAGCCACCGCAGCCGCACGCCGCTCATCCGGAACGGCACGACGCCGAGCCACGCGCTCCCGTCGAACGTGTCGACCTCGACGCCCGGCCCGACGGCTTGACGCACTGCGTCAGCAGGCACCCGCCAGTGCAGGAACGCCAGCGCGCTCCACGTCTGCCGCGTCGCCCACGACCCTTCGGGAAGAGGCCAGGGACGGTGGCTCGCGTCGGGAAGCCCCACTACCCCTCCGCCTCCGGCTCCGCCTCGCCATGGCGGAAGTCCGGGTTGTCGAACCGCGTGAACTCCTTCCGCCACGTCAGCTGCACGTCCCCCACCGGCCCGCTCCGCTGCTTCGCGATGATCACCATCGCGTCCGTGTCGTTGTCCTTCGCCGCGTCCTTGTAGTACCCCGGCCGGTGCAGGAGCATCACCACGTCCGCGTCCTGCTCGATCGACCCCGACTCCCGCAGGTCCGCCAGCATCGGCCGGTGGTCCGTCCGCTTCTCCACCTCCCGGTTCAGCTGCGACAGCGCGATCACCGGCACCTTCAGCTCCCGCGCCATCGCCTTCAGCGACCGCGAAATGTAGCTGATCTCCGTCTGCCGGTTGTCGAACCGGCTCCCCGACTCCGCCTGCCGCACCTCGATCAGCTGCATGTAGTCGATCACGACGAGCGACAGCTTCTCCTTCATATGGAAGCGCCGGGCGCGCGACCGGATCTGGTTCACCGTCAGGCCCGACGAGTCGTCGATGTAGATCGGCGCGCTCGAGAACCCCGTCGCCGTCTCGACCAGCCGCGCCTTCTCCTCCTCCGTCACCGTCCCCTTCCGCACCCGGTGCGCGTCGATCCGCGCGTGCGAGCAGATCATGTTCTGCGCGACCTGCTGCCCCTGCATTTCGAGCGAGAAGATCAGGACCGGCTGGTTCTCCTTGATCGCGACGTGCTCGACGACGTTGAGCGCGAAGCTGGTCTTTCCCATCGACGGCCTCCCCGCCACGATGATCAGCTGCGCCTCCTGCATCCCGCTCGTCATGTCGTCGAGCGCGAAGTATCCCGTGGGGACGCCCTGGATGCGCTTGCTGCGGTCGCGCATCGCCAGGATGCGGCTGAAGACGGGGCCGAGGATCTTGTGGATCGGGGTGGCCGTCGAGGTCTGGCCCTGGCTGATGCGGAAGATCTCCTGCTCCGCGACGACGGAAAGCTCCTCCGAGTGAACGGCAGGGTCGTAGGCCTTGCGCAGGATCTCCGACGCCGCGCCGATGAAGCCGCGCAGCAGCGCCTTCTCCCGCACGATGTCCGCGTAGTACTCCGCGTTCGCGGCCGTCGGCACCTTGCCCGCAAGCTCGAGCAGGTACTCCGCGCCGCCCACCTCCTCGAGCAGCCCCTTCCGCCCCAGCTCCTCCCGCAGGATGATCGCGTCCACCGGCTTCGCCTCGTCCGTCAGGCCCTGGATCACCTTGAAGAGCGTCTGGTGCTTCTTCAGGTAGAACGATCCCGCCTCGACCTTCTGGTCCACGTCGTGCATCGCGGCCGAGTCGAGAAGCAGCGACCCCAGGAGGCACTGCTCGGCCTCGAGGTTCTGGGGCTGGACGCGTTCTTCGGCGGACGCCATGGCTCGAAATCTTACTTGGGGGAAGCGGGATCGCGGCGCAACAGTTGCTCGGCGCACGGCCGGCGAAAAGAAAAGCCCCGCGTTTCCGCGGGGCTTTTCCGTTGCTCTCGACGCACTATTCCTTCTTCTTCTTCTCCGCCTTGGCAGGCTTCTCGGCTTTCGCCTCGGGCTTCGCCTCGGCCGGGGCCGCCGCACCCTCGGCCGCGGCAGGTGCCGCACCCTCGGCCGCCGCGCCCTCCTTCTTGCCCTCCTTCTCCTTCCCTTCCTTCATCTTCTTGGGCCGCTTCCCGCGGAGCTTCGGGTCGAACCGCTCCGCCTCGTCCACCGAGATCCCCTTCGTGAACGGGTTCTCCTCGTCGGTCGCGGCCACCTCCGCCTCGGCCTTCGACGCCGCCCCCGTCACCTTCAGCTTCGCCTGCACCTCCGGGTGGAACCTCACGGTGACCGTGTAGTCGCCCAGCCGCTTGATCGCGAAGTCGATGAGGATGAACTTGCCGTTGACCTCGAGACCCGCCCGCTTGAGCGCGTCCGCGATCGTCGACGGCGTCACGCTGCCGAACAGCACGCCTTCGTTGTTCGCCAGCATCTCGACCGTCACGTGCGTGTTGCCGATCTGCGCCGCGAGGTCGCTGTACTGCCGCTTGATGTCCGACTCGTGCTTCTCCGCCTTCCGCGCGGCCGCCTTGAACTCGCGCGCCGCACCCTCGGTCGCCGGCGTCGCCAGCTTCCTCGGATACAGGTAGTTCCGCGCGTAACCGTCCGACACGGTCACCTGGTCGCCGCGCTTGCCCAGCTTGTCCACCGTCTGCCACAGAAGAACCTTGGTCGCCATGTGTGTTCGCCCCCTTACCCGACGAACGGCAGCAGCGCGAGATACCTCGCCCGCTTCACCGCCGTCTTCACGGCGCGCTGGTGGCGCGCGCAGTTTCCGCTCCGCTTCCGGCTGAACAGCTTCCCCTGCGCCGTGCAGAGCTTCTGGAGAATGTGGATGTCCTTGTAGTCCACCCGGGACAGCTTGCCCTTTTCGCGGCAGAAGCGGCACCGGTTGTCCTTGCGGAACTTGCGGTACTTCTTCTTGGCGTCCCCGCCCGCTTCGCCTTCGCCCTCGCCCATCCCGAAATCGGGCTCCTCGTCGCGGCGGGGGCCGCGATCACGGTCGCGGTCCGACTTGTCGCGCGTCATTCTGGCCATTTCGAAGACCTCTGGGTGGTAGTTAGTAGTGAGTAGTGAGTAGTTAGTAGTTCGTAGTTAGTAGTTGGTGGTGTGTGGTCCGTCTTGTCCGTCCGCCGTCACTCGCCCTCCTGCCCTCCCGCCCTCTCGCCCTCTAGAAAGGCGGGTCGCCGCCCATGTCCGGAGGCGGCTGCTCCTCCATCGGCGGCTCCTCCTGCTGCGGGGGAGGCGCGTTCGGGCGCTGCGGGCCCCGCGCCGGGGGAGCGCCGCGCTGGAAACCGCCGCGCCGCTGTCCGCCGCCGCCGCCCTCCGCACCCTCGCCGCCGTACTCACGCCCGCCGCCGCTGCCGCCGCCGCCGCCGATGAACGTCACGTTCTCCGCCGTCACCGTCAGCTTCGAACGCTTCTGCCCGTCCTGCTCCCACTGGTCCGTCTTCAGCCGGCCCTCCACGAACACCTCGCGCCCCTTCTTCAGGTACTGCGCGCTCGTCTCCGCGGTCCGACCCCACGCCGTCACGTCGACGAACGTGGCCTCTTCCTTCTTCTCGCCCGTCCCGGGGTCCGTGTACTGCCGGTTCAGCGCCATCCGGAGATCGCAGACAGCCGTCCCCTTCGGCGTGTACCTCAACTCCGGGTCGGCCGTCAGCCGGCCCAGCAGCATCACCTTGTTCACGCTGGCCATGGTTACTTCCTCTCGGAAGCGCTCGGCGGCTGCGGGGCGACCTGCTCCTCCGGCGGCGGAACGGCCTCGACGCGCACCAGCACGTGCCGCAGCACGATGTCGGACAGCTGCGCCTCGCGGTCGATCTTCGTCACCGACTGCGTGTCCCCCTTGAAATACACCAGCATGTACGCGCCCCGCTTGTGCCCGCCGATCTCGTACGCGAGCTTGCGGTCGCCCCACTTGTTCGACGCCAGGATCTCCGCCCCGTGCCGCGTCGCGAGCCCGTGAACGTGCTCGACGACCTTGTTCCAGTCCTTGCCGGCCAGCGTCGGCTCCAGCACGAACATCCCTTCGTAGGTCCCCGTCTGCTGCATGGCTATTCCTCTTTCTTCTCTTTTTTGGAAGGGTCCTTCGGGGGTTTCGGGGGGGCGTTGAAGCGGTTTGCGGCCGCGTTCACGCCCCTCGTCGCCCAGACTTCGACGCCCTCGGCCGCCGACGTCACCGCGGGCTCGACGGCCTTGAGCTCCTCCGGGGAGAACTTACCCAGGACGAAACTCTCGACCACCCATCCCGCCGGCAGCCCCAGTCCGATCCTCAGGCGGGGGTACTCCTGCGTCCCCAGCCTCCGTTCGATGTCCTCGAGCCCGTGGTGCCCGCCGGAGGAGCCGTTTGCGCGGAAGCGCAGACGCCCGACCGGGAGGTTGAGGTCGTCGCAGACGACGAGGCAGTCGGCGGGCGAAATCTTGTACCACGCCAGGAGGGGCTGCACGGCCTGGCCCGAGAGGTTCATGTACGTCTGCGGCTTCACGAGAAGAACTCTCTCGTCGCCGAGCGTGGTTTCGGTCACGAGCGACTCGAACTGTTCGCGAGCGGCTCCGGTCGCTCGCGCACCGGGGCGCCTTGCGACCGCTTCCACCACCATGAATCCCAGGTTGTGCCGTGTTCCCTCGTACCGCCGCCCCGGGTTTCCGAGGCCGACGACCGCTTTCACGGACGTTATTCCTTCTTCTTTTCGCCGCCTCCCTTGGCCTCCGGGGCGGCCTTTCCGCCCGCGGCAGGAGCCGCCGCCGCCTCGCCCTCCTCCGGCTTCTTCGCCGTGAGGACCTCGGGCTCGGCCGCAGCCGCCGCCGCAACCGCATCCGGCGCGGCGATGACTTCCTCGATCGCCTTGTGGACCGTGATCGCGAGCAGCTCGGGGTTGCCGTCGATCGTGACTCCCTCGGGCAGCTTCAGATCCTTGAGCTTCACCACCTGCCCGATGTCCATGGCCGTCACGTCGTGCTCGATCACCTTCGGGATCCGGTCCGGCAGGCACTGGATCGGGATCTCGTTCATGAGGACGTCCATCTGGCCCTCGCCCGACACCACGCCCTTCGACACGCCCTTGACCTTGAGCGGGATCTTGAGCGAGAGCTTCTCGGTCATGGAGGCGCGGCCGAAATCAATGTGCAGGATCTCGTCCGTGATCGGGTGGTGCTCGACCTCGCGGATGTACGTCAGCTCCTGCTTGCCGCTGAGGGTCAGTTTCACCAGGCGCGTCCCGGCCTTCAGGATCGCCTCGAATCCCTCCGTCGGCACGGTGACGCTCACCGTCGCCTCCTTGCGCCCGTACACGGCGGCCGGAATCCGGCCCTTCTTGCGGTCCTTCTCGCACTGCCGCGTCCCGACTTTCGGGCGGGCGGCGGCTTCGAGGTTCAGGATTTCCATCGGAATGCTCCTTGGGTCTTGGGTCTGCCGGAAAGGGGGGGAGATCCTACTGAGCGGGCCGCGGGGGCGCAATTGGAATTCGCCCCGGCGCGCAGGGGGGGCGAACGAAAGCCTAAAACGGCCCGGGGGCTACATGAAGAGGCTGCTGACGGACTCGCTCTTGTGGATGCGGTGAATGGCCTCTGCGAGGAGCGGCGCGACGGTGAGCTGCTTCAGCCAGGCGCGCTCCTTCCCGGTGATCGGGATCGTGTCCGTGACGACGACCTCCTGCACGCCGCTCTTCTCGATCTTCTCCATGGCCTTGCCGCAGAGGACGGCGTGCGTCGCGGTCATGCGGACGGAGCGGGCGCCGCGGTCGGCGGCGACTCGGGCGGCCTCGGCGATGGAGGTGCCCGTGGAGATCATGTCATCGACGATGATGACGTTCATGCCCTCGACGTTGCCGATGACCTCGGCGACTTCGGTCTCGCTCGGGCCCGTGCGGCGCTTGTCGATGATGGCCAGCCCCGCGCCGCCCAGTCGCTTCGCGTACGCGCGCGCCATCTTGGCGCCGCCGACGTCGCAGCAGAGGACGCACAGCGGCTCCATCTCCTTCTTCTTGAAGTAGTCGATGAGGACGGGCGCCGAGTAGAGGTGGTCGACGGGGATGTCGAAGAACCCCTGGATCTGCGCGGCGTGGAGGTCCATCGTCAGCACCCGGTCGGCGCCGGCGCGCGTGATGAGGTTCGCGACGAGCTTCGCGCTGATCGGCACGCGGCCCTCCGCCTTGCGGTCCTGGCGCGCGTAGCCGAAATACGGGATCACGGCCGTGATGCGCTCCGCCGACGCGCGCCGCAGCGCGTCGATCATGATCAGCAGCTCCATCAGATTCTCGTTCACCGGCGGGCACGTCGACTGCACGATGAACACGTCGCTCCCGCGCACGTCGACCTGGATCTTCACGTCGATCTCGCCGTCGGGGAACCGGTTGAGGTCCACGGCCGACAGGTCGAGGTTGAGCGCCTTGGAGATGCGCGTCGCGAGGCTGGGGTTCGAGGTCCCGGCGAAGATCTGGAAGTCCTTCTTACGCACGCGGGCCGCTCCGTTTGCTGGGCTTGGGGGCGATGAGTGTCTTGCGACGCTCGTCCGGAGTCAAAGGTTTGGCGGGAGGCGGCGGCGCGGGGCGGAGCGGCCGCGCGGGCACGCCGACCCACGTCTCGCCCTCCCCCATCGTCTTCTTCGTGACGACCGCGCCCGCGCCCGTCTTCGAGCCTTTCTTCATCGTCGTCGGCGCGACGAGGACGGTGTGGCTTCCCGTCGACGCGCCGTCCTCGATGACGGTGGGGTGCTTGTTCACGCCGTCGTAGTTGGCGGTGATGGTGCCGGCGCCGATGTTGACGCGGGCGCCGATGGTGGCGTCGCCGAGGTACGAGAGGTGCTTCGCCTTGGAGTGCGCGCCGAGGCGCGACTTCTTCATCTCGACGAAGTTCCCGATCTCCGCGTGGTCCTCGAGGACGGCGCCGGGGCGGAGCTGGCAGAAGGGGCCGACCTCGCAGTGGGAGCCGATCTTCACGCCGGAGCGGATGACGGTGAAGGGCTCGACGACGGTGTCGGGGCCGATCTCGACGCCGCACTCGATGTACGTGAGGTCGGGGGCGACGATGGTGACGCCGTTGTCCATGTGCTGCCGGAGGATGCGGTCGCGCATCTTCGAGGTCGCGAGCGCGAGGTCGCGGCGCGAGTTGACGCCGAGGACCTCGGCGGGATCGGTGGCGACGAACGCGCCGACGCGGCCCTTCTTCATGAGGATCGGCAGGACGTCGGTGAGGTAGTACTCGCCCTGCGCGTTGACGGGCTTGAGTTGACGCACCGCGTCAAAAACGGCCGGCGCCTCGAACGCGTACCCGCCGCTGTTGATCTCGCGGATCCCGCGCTCCTCCGCCGTCGCGTCCCGGTGCTCCACAATGCGCGTCACGTCGCCCTTCGCGCTCCGCACGATCCGCCCGTAGCCGGTCGCGTCCTCGACCTCGCACGTGAGCACCGTCGCGAGCCGCCCGTCCGCGGCGCGCCCCAGCCCGGCCAGCGTCTCCGGCGTCACCAGCGGCGCGTCGCCGCACAGCACGAACAGCCGCCCTGCGAACCCCTTGAGCGCCGCCTCCGCCTGCGCCAGCGCGTGCCCCGTCCCGCGCCGCTCCTTCTGCTCGACCCAGACGACCCTCTCGCCCTTGAACTCCGCCTTCACTTCCTCCGCGCCGTGCCCGACGACCACGACGAGAGGATCGGGATTCAGCGTCCGCACCGCCTCCAGCACGTGCGCCAAGAGCGACCGGCCGCACACCTCGTGCAGCACCTTCGCGCGCTCCGACTTCATGCGCACGCCCTGCCCGGCGGCGAGGACGACGGCGGCGGTCTTCATGGCGCGCCACGATAATCCGGCGCGGTTTTCCGGCGAAGCGAAAGGCGACGTCCTGCGCATCCGCGCCATCCGTTTTCATCCGCGACCCGGGCCGTTTCTATCCCCGAACATCCTCCAGTCCGTCCGGCTCCACCGCAGCAAGGGAGTTGGATGAGCGGCGATACGAAATGGGCCGGGCCGCGGGGGGAAGTCCGCGGCCCGGTCACGTCAGCCGGAGGGGTCGGTTCCGGCCTAGAAGCCGACTTCGAGGCTCATCGTCGCGTTCAGCCCCGGCTCGTTCACGCCGCTTCCGTGGTAGCGCCGGTCGATGTCGAACAGGTTCTCCACCGAGATCGTCGCCCGGATGTCCTTCGTGAACTCGTAGCCGCCGCGGAGGTTCACCGTCGTCCACCCGGGCGTTCCGCCCTTCGGGATCCGGATGTCCGACCGGTCGTCCGCGCTCAGGCGCCGCTGCCCGCGCGCGCTCTCGCAGTACCCCTCGATGAACCACTTGTCCTCCTGGTACCGCACGCCGTACGTCGCCATCGCGGGCGGCATGCGCCGGATCACCTCGTCCCGCCCGCGGTCCCGACCGACGATGTACGTGAACACCACGAACGGCCGCACGTGCGGCAGCACCTCGACCTCCAGGTCCAGCTCCACCCCGTAGATCGCCGTCGAGTAGTCGCCGTTCGCGCGCGCCTTGAACGGCTTCCCCGAGGGCGACGTCGCCGAGCCGCCGAACGTCACGTTCTCCCGCGAGATCATGTCGTCGATGTGCGACTTGAACGCGAACAGCGAACCCTTCCAGCGCTTGTTCCCGCCCTTCAGCCCCGCTTCGATCTGCACCATCGTCTCGGGGTCGAGATCCGTGTTGGGGACGTCGAACGACGACCCCGTCTCCTGGAACGCGCTGTAGTCGTCAACGTTGGGGGCGCGGAAGCCGCGGCTGATGCCCGCCACCGCCCAGAGGTTGATCTCGGGAATCGGGAGCCGCACGTTGCCGTGGAGGTCCCACGAGAGGTCCGTGAACGTCCGGTCGAATCCGGCCAGGTCGACGCCGTCGCCGGGAACCGGGTCGAGCTCGTCCAGGTCGATGCGGATGTGGGTGAAGCGCAGGCCTCCGACGAAGGAGAGCCATTCGACCGGCTTGAACTCGTCCTGGATGTAGAAGCCGAGGGTGCGGTAGGTCGAGTCGTCGGCGAAGGAGCCGCGCGGGGGCGACTTCGTGATGACGCCGGTGAGCTGGTCGCGGGATTCCGTGTCGGAGTTCACCCAGTCGTGGTACGCCTCGAACCCCGCCGTCACGGTGTTCAGCGGGATGACCTTCGTCGACGCCATCGCGCTCAGCCCCGCCGACAGCACGGAGTCCTCGTCCCGCTGCAGCACGTTCGAGCCGCGGCGCCGGATGTTCCGCAGCTCGCTCTGGTGGTCGGCGCTCGCGGTCACGTCCACCGTCTCCAGGAACCCGCCCAGCTCCCGCGCCTCCAGCTTCAGGTAGTACAGCTCGTGCCGCTGCCAGTTGCGGTGGAACTCCTCGAAGGCGTTCGTGCCCGTGTTGCGCCATCCCACGAACAGCTGGTCCGAGCGCGGCACGTCGTCGAGCCACGCCGAGAGCGCCGCGCCGCGAAGCGTCCAGTGGTCGTCCAGGTGCAGGTCGAGGTGGACGTTCCCGTCGAACTCGTCGTAGCCGGTGAAGGGCTGGCGGCCGGTGTCGTCGCCCCCGTCGAGGTCGTCGCGCCACTTGGCGGAGCCGCCGACGTACCAGCCGACGGGCCCGAGGTTGCCCTCGGTCTCGCCGCGGAAGTGGAAGGAGCGGTCGGCGGTCGCGCCGCGGGCCTTCGCGCGGGCGTGGGCGTCGAACGCCTCGTCGAAGTCCTCGCGGTGATGCGTCCAGAGCGAGATCGTGCCGCCGAGTGCGTCGCTTCCGTAGAGCACCGACCCGGGGCCGCGGACGACCTCGATCCGCTCCACGATGAACGGATCGACCGTGGAAAGGTACTGGTTGGGCCCGAACCGGTAGATGGAGTTGGTGATGCGGATTCCGTCCACCATGAGGAGGACCTGCTGCCCGATCAGGCCGCGGACGGAGGGAGACCCGCCTCCGTACTCCGTGGACTGGACCATGATGCCGGGCTGGCGCTGCAGGGAAGCGGGAACGGAGCGCGGGTTGTCGCGCCAGAGCTTCGTGGAATCGACGAGGTTCGTGGCCCGCGGAACTTCCGCGTCGGGGCGCGAGAGGCGGGTCGCGGAGATGATCAGGCCCTTCTTCTCGGCGGCGTCCGGATCGAGCACGGAGCCCTCTTCGTCGCCGGGCTTTGCGGGCTCGTCCTTCCCCGCGGGCGTCTCTCCCGCACCTTCCTTCTTCTCCGGCGGAGCCTCCTCCTTCTTCGTTTCCGGCTCCTGCGCCGCCACGGCGCCGGCGAGGACCATACAGAACACGAACGCAGCGCAGACCCGCATGCAGCCCCCTCCGTAGTCGGGAATCGGTGTGCGGTCGGCTTCGCAAGGAGCGTGCCGCAGGCTGCCCGGCGGGAGGTCGGCTTCCTGAGGCGGACAGGTGGCGAACCGTTCGCCAGGGCCGCACAGATTTCTTCCAGGCAGGGCCCGGGGGATTCAATCGCATGCGCCTCGCCGGGCCTTCGGGTATGCTCCGTCTCCCGCGCCGCACGCCACGCGCCGCGCCCGAGGGCCCCGGATGGACGCCTCCGACCTGCAGCTGACGCTCAGAGGGATCGCGCACCTCGTCGGCAACACGCCGCTTCTCGCGATCCGCTGCGCCTTCCGCGGCCGGCGCACGACGGTCTACGCCAAGGCGGAACACCTCAACCTCACGGGCTCCATCAAGGACCGCATGGCCCTTCATATCCTCCGCCGGGGATACGAGCGCGGCCTGCTCCGGCCTGGCGCGGCGATCGCGGAGGCGACGAGCGGCAACACCGGCATCGCCTTCTCCGCCGTCGGCCGCGCGCTCGGCCACCCCGTCACGATCTTCATGCCCGACTGGATGAGCCAGGAACGCAAGGACCTCATCCGCAGCCTCGGCGCCGAAATCCGCCTCGTCACCGCCGCCCAGGGCGGCTTCCTCGGCAGCATCCGCCTCGCCGAGGAGTTCGCCAAGACGACGCCCGGCGCATTCCTGCCACGGCAGTTCAGCAACGAGGCGAACGTGGAAGCGCACGAGGCGACGACGGGGCCGGAGATCTGGTGGCAGCTGCGGTTCCACGGGCTGAAGCCGGACGCGTTCGTGGCCGGCGTCGGCACGGGCGGGACGATCATGGGCGTCGGGCGGTACCTGCGGACGGTCCATCCCGGGGTCAAGCTGCACCCGCTGGAGCCCGCGAATTCGCCGACGCTCTCGACGGGGTGCAAGGTGGGGAAGCACCGGATCCAGGGGATCTCGGACGAGTTCATCCCGCCGATCGTGAAATTGCCGGAGCTCGATCCGGTCATCGCGGTGGACGACGGCGACGCAATCCTGATGGCGCAGAAACTAGCGTCGCGGCTCGGGCTCGCGGTCGGGATCAGCAGCGGCGCGAATGTCCTCGGGGCGCTCAAGGTGCAGGAGCAGATGGGCCCGGACGCGGTCGTCGTCACGGTCTTCGCGGACGACAACAAGAAGTACCTCTCGACCGATCTCATGCGCAGCGAGCCGCCGAAGCCGGGCGCGCTCTCGCCGGACGTGGAGCTGCTGGGGTTTGGGGCGATGAAGCGCTCGTGCCACACGTGTCTGGAGTCGCCGGAGGAGGCGCGCGTCGTGCCGGAGTGCGCGGGGGATTGCGCGGGCGAGAAGGTCAAGCGCTGACTCGGAGGTTCGCCGTTCTCCGTGTTCCTCCGCGACTTCCGCGTATTGCCGTTTTTCGAATTCCGCCACCCGATGACGGAATCCAAAACAATGGCAGAACACGGAAAACGCGGAGGGAACACGAGAGTCCCCTGGGCCTCCCTGCTCAACGCCGCCGCTCGAGTTAGGCGTTCGTTTCGGAACGTTAGTAAGATTTCTGGGAATTCAGGGCCAGATTCGGGAGCAGCGGACTCTTACTGTAGTAGACAGCGTGTGAATTGCACTCTGGAAGGAGGGCCCTTTGAACAGGAAGGACGTCGAGCGCTTGCACGAATCCGTCGGGTCCGAACATTTCGCGGATGCGCTTTCTCTGACTCGAGATGAGTGGGCTGCCCGGGACATCGTTCAGAACGTATTTGCGGGCCTTCTCGCGCCGGGGGTCCAACCCAAGGATCCTGAAGCCTACATCGCGGTTGCAGTCCGCAACGGTGTCCTGAAGTGGCGAGAGCGTGAGGCACAAGAACGCGAGAAACGCGCTCTCCAAGAACCGATCTGGGTCGCACCGGAAGAATTGTCCGAGAGGGTCGCCGCACTTGAAGCGGCCCTCGCGAAGCTCTCATTTGACCAGCAGCAAGTCATTCAAATGTACTTCCGCCAAGGGTTGAAGAAGCCGGAGATCGCCCGGCAGTTGGGGCTGCCGCTATCGACGATTGAGTCACGCTTCAAGCACGCGATGGAACGGCTCGAAGAGATGCTGACAAACCGAATTGAGGAGTGATCATCATGACGTTCGAACACGATCTTGCTGAGTTGTTCAAGCACCTGAAGCCGGCAAGGTCCCTTCCGCCGTTGCCTCCGGCGGCCCAGCTGCCACCTGGCATGCCGAGGCCAAGTCAGGCTTTGTCGGGCTATCCGGCGGCGCCTCCCGCTGCTCAGACGCCGTCAGCGGCACTCGGATCGATTCCCGGAAGTGGCCAGGCCATGCTCCCGGGAACCATTCCGCCACTCAGCGGCAGTCAATCGCTGCCGGGCGTCGTGTGCGGAGTGATCGATCCCAACTCGCCCATCGCCATTTTTGTCGATCCTCGAGAGTTGAGAACTCGCTCGATCTCTGAAGATCGGCGAAGAGACGTTCCCTTTCCACCACCACCACCGCTTCCGGACTCTCAGCCGCCGGGTCCGTGCGACTGGGCCGAAGTCGAGCTGCCGAATACAGGAGATGCGTGCAGGGACTTCGTCGTCATCGTCCGGAGACTTCAGGTCGTCGTTGCGTTGCTGGACCTGGTGAACGACGAAGCAGGCATGGATGCCATGTTCGTTCAGTACTCGTACGCGTTGCGCTGCGTTTCCGCACGCTGCGCAGGGATGCTCGGCAACCAGCACAGTGACCTGCTCAATCCGGAATTGCCCTTGGGCCAGAAAGCCACCGATCGATTCAAGAACCTGGTCAGGGTCGCAGACTTCCTCGAGAACGGAGGAGCGCGTAGGGTTTGAAGGCCGGGCGGTTCGCCCTGCTTGCGGGTGCGAGCAAGACGCTTCCACGAACGGCGTTGTTCGCCGGGGCCGCACTGCGGATCTCAGAGCCTGAGCAAAAACCCCGCAGGTCAGGCTGCGTCGGCCCTGTGGTCGGTTGGCGAGAAGCTGGCGGTGCGAGGGCCGACTCCGCCCGACCCGCGGGGTTTCCGCTCAGGCTCTGAAGGGTG
>JADLHC010000119.1 GCA_020849035.1 Planctomycetia bacterium | reverse complement strand
TGCTGTACCACCAGGGGTATTTCCGGCAGATCCTGAACGGGGACGGGTGGCAGCAGGAAGAGTACGGATTCATGCCGATCGACGACTTGCCGCTGCAGCCGGCCACGGACGCGCAGGGGCGGATGATCGAGGTGTCGATCGACCTGCCGACGGGGCGGCTCGGGGCGCGGGTCTGGCGCGCCGAGATCGGGCGGGCGACGCTGCTGCTGCTCGACTCGGACGTCTCGGGCAACTCCGCGTACGACCGCGAACTGACGGCGAGGCTCTACGGCGGCGACCGGCGGATCCGCATCCGCCAGGAGCTGATCCTCGGGTTCGGCGGCCTCCGGGCGCTCCGCGCGTGCGGCTTCGACCCCGGCGTCTACCATCTCAACGAGGGCCACTCGGCGTTCGTGACCCTCGAGCGCGTCCGCGAGCGCGTCGAGAACGACGGCCTCTCCTTCGACGAGGCCTGCCGCGACGTCGCCCTCCACACCGTCTTCACCACCCACACCCCCGTCGAGGCCGGCCACGACCGCTTCGCCCCCGAGGCGATCGACGAGCACCTCGGCTGGCTTCGCGACCGGCTCGGCATCTCGCGCGAGCAGTTGCACGGCCTCGGCCGCGTGAACCCCGGCGACCCGGGCGAGCCCTTCTGCATGACCGTCCTGGCGCTCAAGCTCTCCCGCAAGGCCAACGCGGTCTCCGCCCTTCACGGCGACGTCTCGCGCCGGATGTGGAACCGGCTCTGGCCGCACCGCGACGAGCGCGAGGTCCCGATCGGCCACGTCACCAACGGCGTCCACATCGCCAGCTGGCTCTCCACGTCCATGGCGAAGGTCTACGAGCGCCACGTCGGCGAGCGCTGGCTCCACAGGCTCTGCCACCGGGACGCGTGGGAGGGCATCCAGAAGATCCGGGACCTGGAGCTGTGGGAAGCGCACCTGTACGAGAAGCACAAGCTGGTGGAGTTCGTCCGGCACCGGCTGGCGGCGCAGGAGGCGAGGCGAGCGCCGCACGACCCGAGCGCGCCGGCGAAGGCCGCGCGGCAGCTCACGCGCAACGCGCTGACGATCGGCTTCGCCCGCCGCTACGCGACCTACAAGCGCGCGACGCTGCTGTTCCGAGACCTCGACCGCCTCGCGAAGATCCTCAACGACAAGCACCGCCCGGTGCAGATCATCTACGCCGGCAAGGCCCACCCGCAGGACGACGGCGGGAAGCGGCTGATCCAGCAGGTGGTGCAGCTGTCGAAGGACCCGCGCTTTGCGGGGAAGGTCGTCTTCGTGGAGGACTACGACCTCGGCGTGGCGCGGCACCTGGTGCAGGGCGTGGACATCTGGCTCAACAATCCCGTGAAGCCGCTGGAAGCGTGCGGCACGAGCGGCATGAAGGTCACGCTGAACGGCGGCCTGAATTTCTCGATCCTGGACGGCTGGTGGGCGGAGGCGTACGACGGCGCGAACGGGTTCGCCATCGGGTCCGGCGACGTCCACGCGCGGGCCGAGGTCCAGGAGGGCCGGGACTCCGACGCGCTCCTCGACACGCTGGAGAAGGTCCTCGTTCCGCTCTACTTCCGCCGGAACTCCGAGGACGTTCCCGTCGAGTGGGTTGCGCGCATGAAGAACGCGATCACCTCCATGGCGTGGCGGTTCAACAGCGACCGCATGGTGATGGACTACATGCTGCAGTGCTACCTGCCGGCGAGCGGGGGCCTGAGCGCGCAGATGAAGTGACGCGCGTGCCGGGACGGGACCGTTTTCCCCCCGGGAACCACGCCGCCATCGCCTAGAATGCCGGCGCAGGCGGGGGCCCGACGCAACCCTTCTTCGTGAGGCCATGGCCGACCCACTCAACCTTGTAGGCAAGACGTTCGCTGGGTACGCCGTCGAGAAGAAAATCGGCGCGGGCGGCATGGGTGTCGTCTTCCGGGCGTTCGACGACCGCCTGCGGCGCGTCGTGGCGCTGAAGATCCTGCCGCCGGCGCTGGCGCGCGAGGAGGAGACGCGCCTGCGGTTCCTCCGCGAAGGCCGGACCGCCGCGAAGATCGACCACGGGAACGCGGTGCGCCTGCTCGCCGCGGGCGAGGAGGGCGAACTTGCCTTCCTCGTGATGGAGTTCGTGGATGGCGGTTCGCTGCAGCAGCGCATCGACCGCTTCAAGAAGCTCCCCGCCGCCGAGGTGATCGCCGTCTCGAGGCAGGTCGCCGCGGCGCTGGGGGCGGGTCACCGGCTGGGCATCCTGCACCGCGACGTGAAGCCCGCGAACGTGCTGTTCACGCGCGAGGGCGAGGCGAAGCTTGCGGACTACGGGCTGGCGAAGGAAGAGAAGGGCGACCAGAACCTGTCGATGACGGGGATGGTGATGGGGACGCCGCACTACATGGCGCCTGAAGTGTGCGAGGGGAAGAAGGCGGACGCGCGGAGCGACCTCTACGCGCTGGGCGTGATGATGTATTACATGGCGTGCGGGAAGTACCCGTTCGACTCCGAATCCGTCATGCAGCTGCTGATGGCCCACGTGCAGGAGGCCCCGCCGCCGCTGGCGGGTGTGCCGGCGGGGCTCAAGGCCGTCATCGAGCGCCTGCTGTCGAAGGATCCCGGGAAGCGGTACGCGAACGCGGACAAGCTGATTGCGGCGCTGGACGCTGCGGCGGCGGACCCGGAGGCGGCGCCGGCGCCTGGGGCGGAGGCGGGGGCCCGTCCGCCGTCGGGAGACGGCGCGGCGGCGGCGCCCGGGAGTTCTGCGGGGGCGGTGCGGCCTCCGTCCACGTCCGGCGCGGCCTCGCCCGGCACGCTGCCCGGCCTGACCGCGCCCATGTCGCTCGCCGCGCCGCTGCCCGTGCCGCAGTGGCACTTCCTCGCGTACGCCGTCGCAGGTCTCGCCTTCGTGCTTTCGGCGATCCTGCTGGCCTGGGTGTTCCTGAGGAACCCGGGGAGCGGCGGTTCGCAGGGGGCGGGGAATGGGAAGAAGGTCGAGCAGAACGTCGACCCCGGGGCGCTG
Organism: Planctomycetia bacterium; assembly: GCA_020849035.1. Lineage (GTDB taxonomy): Bacteria > Planctomycetota > MHYJ01 > WSZJ01 > WSZJ01 > WSZJ01. The sequence continues at coordinate 2,625 of JADLHC010000119.1, read as the reverse complement.
GCGCGCGGGGAGTTGCAGCGCAAGTGGACGGCGTTCCAGGCACGCGCCCGTCTGAGCACCGCGGACATCCCGGCGTGCCTGAAGGAGGCGGAGGAGTACTCGGCGGTCGACGCGGCCGGGGTGGAGTTGCTGCGGCTGGAGCTCCTGGACCGCTGGAAGTCGGCGCTGCTGGAGCGTGTGCGCGCGAAGGGCGACGCGCTGGCGGCGGACGCCGCGAAGGGGAGCGACCTGGCGGTCGCGCAGGCAGCGGAGCGCGAAACCTGGCCGGAGGTCCCCTTCGTCCGGGCGCTTGCGGAGGCCGAGGACGCGGTGGAGGTGAAGGTGTGGGCGGTCTACCTCGACCGGGTGGCGCAGGACGTGGGAGGGCTGGTGTCGAAGGAGGAGTACCGCCTGGCGATCGACCGCTGGGACGCCATCAACCCGCCGAAGCTCGTCGGCCGCAAGCGGGTGGAGTCCGCGCAGCAGGAGGTGATGCGGAAGGCGAAGGCGGCTGCGGACCAGGCGATCGAGACCGCCCGCGGGCCGGCGGGGGCGAAGATGCTTCGCGAGCTGGGGAAGAAGATGCCGCGCGAGCTCAAGGGGGCGCTGGACCTGCGGGCGACGGACCTTGAGAAGGCCGAGGACTCGGGCGACCCGATGGACCAGCTCGCGGGGATGCTGGCGGCGCGCGACTTCGCCGCCGTGCAGCGGCAGCTGGACGTGCTGGAGGCGTCGGGGAAGTTCAAGGACGGTCCGGTCCTCGCGAGGTGCCGCCGCCTGGCCGCGGCGGGACGGAAGACGGTCGAGCGCGCGATGGAGTCCTGGCGCGCGGGGATGGGCAGGGACGCGTCGTTCGAGCGGCACGACGGGACGACTCTGAAGGGGCGTATCTACGAGGTGTCGGACGAGGGGGACCAGCTCACGGTCGAGACGGGCAGCGTCCAGGTCCGCCTTCGGCTCGACGACATCTCCCCGCGGACCTTCGCCGCGGCGGCGCTGGGCGCGGCGCCCCCGGACGAGGCGATCGTCGACGCGCTGGACTTCGCGCTGGCGCTCAAGGACCGCCCTGCCGCGTGCGGGATGCTCCGCCGCCTCATGCGCCGCCGCGTCGAGACGGAACCCTGGCAGCGGAAGGCCGTGTCAGACCTCCTGCCGCGCGAGATGGTGGCGGAGGCGGAAGGCCGCCTCGCCGCGCTTCGCACCGCGACGCCCGGCCTCGAGGCCGCCGACCAGGCGCGCGCCTTCCTCTCCAGGTTCGGCGACTGGCCCATGACGCTCGAGGACCGCGCCTTCGCGCAGCGCCTCCTCGCCGGCTCGGGCGCCCGATGGGCGCCCGGCGACCTGGGCCTCGTCTTCTCGGGCGACGTCGAGGATCTCCCCGACGGCACCTCGCGCGTGACCTGGACCGACGACCGCCTCCTGGAGGACGCCCTCGGCGTCATCGGCGGCGTCACCGTCTCCGGCGGCGATGGCCTGACCCTCGCCGCCACCGGCGACGGCGCGCTCCTGGGGTTCCCCCTCGTCAAGTGGAAGGACCCGCGCATCCGCCTCGAAGTGCGGTCGACGGACAAGATGTTCGCGCTTCTCCCCGCCTGGCGCATGTGGTCCGAGGGCGTGCCGAGCTTCCTGTCGCTCCGCGACGGGCTCAGCCCGTCGGCGATCGTCCTGCCATCGGGCGGCTCGCCCACGCCCGTTCCGACGCGGGAGGACGGTTGGTACGTCGTCGAGGTCTCCGTGACCGGCGCGCAGTACGTGCTCAGCGTGAACGGCGCGCCGTCGAAGGTCACGCTTCTGGCGCCGGTCGAAGGGGCGTTCGCGATGCTGCTCAGCGCACCGCTCGTCATCCGCTCGCTCTCGGTCACGGGCCGGCCCGACTGGGCCGGCGAGGACCCCGAGGCCGCCGGGCGCGAACTGTCGGCGCTCATCGCGGAGAACGCCGAGACCCCCGTGCCGGCCGGGCAGTGGAACAAACCGGCGTCCAGGGAAACCGCCGTCTCCCTTCGCGCCGACGCCGAGGAGAAGTTCCTGAAGCCGCCGCAGTGGCCGCACGGCGCCGACTACATCGTCCGCTTCACCGCCTCCGTTTCCGGACGCGGGACGACGGAGAAATGGCCCGAGCTGGTGCTGGACTTCAGGACGGGCGGGAAGCACGCGCGCCGTTTCTACCTGAGCGGGCAGAGCCGCGTGGGCATCGTGACGGGGGACCGGTGGCAGTCGGCCGGGATCTGCCGGGAGATGGCGCCGCTGGAGAGCCACGAGGTGACGCTGGCGGTGAAGGGCGACGCGGCGATGCTGGTGATCGACGGCCAGGTGGCCTGGATGGGACACTGCGGTCCGGCATCCACCGGCGGTCCGGCGATCGGCGTCCGGAACGGCACGCTGGAGGTGAGCGATCTCAAGGTGAGGGCCCGGGGCAAGTGACGCGCGCTGCAACGGCGCTGGTGAGGGACGTTCCGGAGGCCCGTGCGGCCGCGGTGGCGGCGATCCGCGCCGCGGCGGAGAAGCTCGGGAAGGCGCCCGTAGCGGCGATCGTGTTCGCCACGCCGCAGTACCGGCGCGGGGCGGGTGCGATTCTGGACGAGCTGCGCTCCGCGGGGTGCGTCACGGTGACGGGAGGCTGCGCCGCCGGCGTGATGACCGAGGAGG
>JADLHC010000118.1 GCA_020849035.1 Planctomycetia bacterium | reverse complement strand
TTGCCCGTACCATCCGCCCCTTCCTCACCACCCAAGGAGCCCTTCCCATGTTCAACCGCTTGCCCGGCGCTCCCGCCGGTTACGACCAGGCCCTCCTCGAGGTCAAGCAGCGCGACCCCGGCCGCCGTGCGAACGGCGTCGCCAACCTCGGCGTGTTCGGAGGGCCGGACGCGGTGAAGGCGGTGAAGGGCTTCGTCGAGGACGAGTCGGAGGCGGTGCGGGTCGCGGCGCAGTACGCGCTGGCGCTGCTGGGGCAGGCGGAGGCGCTGCCGAAGCTCATCGCGCACCTGGCGGACGAGAGGCACGAGTTCCGGAAACGGGCGGCGGTGGCGCTGACGAGCGTGTCGGGCGCCGGGATCGCGTGCGACCACGCGAACCTGGAGAGCTGCACCGCGGCGAAGAAGGACTACGAGGCGTGGTGGAAGAAGTCGGGCGCCGGGCTCGCGTGGGACGCGAAGAAGAAGACGTTCGGGTCCGGCGCGGGGGCGGAGACGAAGGCGAAGAAGAAGTAGCGGGTCGCTACAGGCCGAGAACCTTCCTGACGGCGTCCGGGACGGCCGCATCGAGCGGCGCGTTGTAGTTCGGCGTGGCGTCGAGGTGCACCTTGAGGTGCTCCACGATCGGCTCGGGCGGCGTCTCGGGCTTGGGATCTTCCTTCTTCGGCTCTTCATTCTTCGGCAGCGGGTTCCCGTGCTCGTCGGTCTTCGGGTCCGACCAGTCCTCCCAGCCGCCGTTGTTGCCGTTTCCAGCCTGCTTCCGCGGCGGGTGCTTCGAGTCGCCCTCGATGTCCACCGAGACGCGCTGCGGTACGCCGGACTTGCGGTCCACCTCGACGGCGACCTTCATCGTCGCGTTCTCCAGCGTGCCGTTGGTGAGCGCCTTGCCCGCGGCGGCGTCGCCGAGCAGCTTCTTCAGCTTCTCCGCGTCCGCCTCGAATTCCACGCGCAGCCATTCCTCGCGCTCGCCCTTCGCGAGGCGCGCGTTCTTCGCCATCCCGGCGGCCTCCGAGAGGAACGACTTCAGGTTGAACATCTTGAGCACGAACTTCGCCCGCGCGTCCTCCGCCAGGGAGCCCCACTCCTTCGTCTGCGGGTCCTGCCCGGCGATCTGCGCGCCCTTCTGGTAGACCGTCACCTCGCCGTCCTCGAAGACGGCATGGAGCTTGAGGAAGTCGTCCTTGTGCCGGACGACCGATTCCACGGTCCCCTTGACCGGCTTGATCTTCTCCACGTCCATCTGCCAGTTCGCGGCGAGCGCGTAGCCCGGCTGGGCCGCGAGGGCCTCGACCGCGCGGTTGAGGCGGTCGGTGGCGTCGTCGGCCAGCGCGGGGGCGGCGGCGAGGAGCAGGGCGGCGGCGAACGGGGCGGGGGATCTCACGGGAGGACTCCGGTGGGTGGACTGGGGGACTATGGTACGACGCGCGGGGCGCCTTTCAGTTTCTCGCGAAAAAACGGCAGCCCCCCGTCACCTCCCTGACCGCCGGCGCGGCCCGGCTATTTCCCGGGCTCCGTCTCCGTCTTCTTCTGCCCTTCCAGCACCTTCTTCGCGGCCTCCGGCACCTCCACGTCCAGCTCCTTCCCGTACTTCTTGATCGAGGCCGTCACCGTGATCGCGATCTTCATCGGAGGAATCTCGTCCTCCCCCTCCTCCTTCTCGTGCATCTTCCCGTCCTCGTCCTTCTCCGGCTTCTTCTTCCCGTCGCCGTCCTTCTCGTCCTCCCAGTCCTCGAACTCCTCGTCCGTCCCGTCCCCGGCACCCGGAAGCCCCTTCAACTCGACGTCGATCGTGATCGCGATCTTCCGGGGGAGGTTCTCCTTGCGGTCGATCCACGCCTTGACCGTCATCGTGGCGTTGTCGGACGTCACGCCGAGGCTCCCCGACCCGTCGCCTTTCATCAGGGACTCCAGCGTCTTCTTAGGCACCGCGAACGTCACCGTCCGGCACTCGCGTTTGCCCAGGTCCTCGGCGTCCCCGTACTCGATCTTCTCGGCTCCCTGGCGAAGCTCGTCCAGGAGGTTGCCGAGATTGAAGATCTTGATGAAGAAGTCCAGGGTCTGGTTGGCGGCGGACGCCTCCCATTTCCCGGTCTGCGGGTTGAGCATGGCGACGGCTTCGCCCTGCTTGAAGACCTCGAGGGCGTTGCCGGCGATGTCGAGCTTGAAATGGCCGAAGTCGGGGTTGCGGATGACGCCCTCGACGGAGCCTCCGGGCATCGAGGAGCCGCCCATGTCGACATCGATCTTCGTGTCTAGGTGGTAGCCGTCGGACTTGTTCATGTTCCGGACGGCCTTCGTGTAGGTCTTGAGCGGGGAATCCTCCTCGTCCCCGTCGCCGGCGAAGGCGGGGAGGGCCAGAAGCGCTGCGAGGACGGCGGGGGCGAGGCGCGGCATGAGGGGGTCTCCGTGGGGTGTTGAGGTTCTACGGGGGAGGGGAGCCGCCGTTGGGGGCGGCTAGGGCTCCGCGGCGCCGGGGGTGGGGCCTTTCCAAAGGTACCCGTCGAACATCTTGCTGTACTCCGTCCAGTTCTCGGATTCCCCGACCGTGCTCTCCTCCAGCGCCTTCGTGAACGCGTAGATCTTGGCGTCGAGGTTGTCGAGGTGGTGCAGCGCGACCGCCTCCATGGTCATCGGCTTGACCGGCGACCCGTACTCCAGCAGCCCGTGATGGCTCAGGATCATGTGCTGCAGCCGCAGCCGCAGCTCTTCCGGGAAACCCTCGATCCCCGCGACGACCTCTTCCAGCATCTGCGAACCGATCGAGATGTGGCCGACCAGCCGCCCCTCGTCCGTGTACGCGAACGTCCGGTCGCTCGACAGCTCGCGGACCTTGCCGACGTCGTGCAGGAAGATCCCCGAGACGAGCAGGTCCTTGTCGAGCTGCGGGTAGAGCGGGGAGATCGCCAGCGCCGCCCGGGCGAGCGTCACGACGTGCTCCAGCAGCCCGCCGATGCACGCGTGGTGCAGCCGCACCGCCGCCGGGCTCTCGCAGAACCGCGCGAACCACGCCTCGTCCTCGATGAACGTCCGCAGCAGCCGCCGCAGCCAGTCGTTCTTCACGCCAGCCACGATCTCCTTCCACGCCGCCGCGAGCTGCGCCGGGTCCTTCTTCGTCCGCGGCACGAAAGCCGTCCGGTCCACCGACTTCTCGTCCACCGCCACGATGTTCGCCACCGTCATGTCCAGCCGCTTGTTGTAGATCTTCACCTGCCCCCGCACCCGCACGTAGTCCCCGGTGCGGATCTTGCGCTGCACCATCTCCGCGTTGTCCCACACCTTCGCCTGCATCCGCCCGGTGCGGTCGACGAGCTCGAGGTTGAGGAAGGGCTCGCCGTTCTTCTTCTGGCGGACCTCGATGTTGCCGAGGAGGAAGACCTGGTCGACGGCCTCGGTGCCGGTGAGGTCGGCGATTTCGATGCGGGGGAGGTCGGGCATGGGAAGAGGGCTCCGGGGCGGGGAAAGGAGATGGGAGACGGGAGATGGGAGAGGGGGGATTTTCGCCGCGGCGGCGGGGCGGACATAGGCATTTCGGATTGTGCGGCGCGGGCATAGAATTCACGGTTCGCATGGCCGAAGACAACCCCACGCCTCCCGCGGAAGAGGAAAAACCCGCTTCCGCGCCCGGAGCGTCGATTCCGGATCCGCCGACGCCGCGGCTGGGGATCCCCGGGCTGTCGGCGGACGACTTCAAGCCGGCCGAGGCCGCCGAAAAGCCCCGGCCGTTCGATGCGGAGCGGGACCTCCGGGCGCCTGAGGCCGATGAGGCGAACTTCAGCCTCCGGGAACTCGACGCCGTCACGGACGCCCCCCCGGCCCCCGCGCCGGCCGGCCCCCCGCGCCTCAGCGTCGTCATCCCCTGCTACAACGAGAAGAAGTCCATCCGCGACATCCTCGAGGCCGTCCGCAAGGTCGACCTTCCCAAAGAGATCATCGTCGTCGACGACTTCTCGAAGGACGGGACGCGCGACGTCCTCCAGGGCGAGCTGAAGGGCCTCTACGACCGCCTCGTCCTCCACGAGAAGAACCAGGGCAAGGGCGCCGCGCTCCGCACCGGCTTCCACGCGGCCACAGGCGACTTCGTCATCGTGCAGGACGCCGACCTGGAGTACGACCCGCAGGAATGGAAGAAGATGTACCCCCTCATCGCCGAGGGCCGAGCCGACGTCGTCTTCGGCTCGCGCTTCGCCCCCCGCGAGAACCGCCCCGTGCTCAAGTTCTGGCACACGTTCGTGAACCGGATGCTGACGCGGCTCTCGAACATGTTCAGCGACCTGAACCTGACCGACATGGAGACCTGCTACAAGATGTTCCGGCGGGACCTCCTGAATCAGGTCGTCCTGAAGGAGAACCGGTTCGGGTTCGAGCCGGAGATCACCGCCAAGGTCGCGCGGCTCGGCGTGCGGATCTACGAAGTGCCGATCACCTACCACCCCCGGAGCTGGAAGCAGGGGAAGAAGATCGGCATCAAGGACGGGATCCGGGCGATCTGGTGCATCCTGAAGTACAACCTGTGGAGCCGGTGAGGGTGGTTGGCCGTCGAGGAGCGGCCGTTGAGCACCGGCCCGCTCTCGTCGCGGCGCAGAGCCGTTAGCCGCCAACTTCCTTCCTCAGCCCCCTCCCCCCACGCTAGAATCGCTCTCTTCACCCCCTCCCCGGAGGATTCATGCGTTTCCTCACGTCAGCGATCTTCTCAGCCCTCGCCCTGACAGCCTTCGCCCAGGGCAACGCCGCCGGCAAGGTCGACCAGAAGGACGTCGACGCCGCCATCGACCGCGGCGCCACCTGGCTCGGCGCCAACGGCGGCCTCAACGGCGGCGACCAGTTCGAACTCGTCATGTACACCCTCTGGCACAGCGGGACCTTCCCGCGCGACGACAAGCGCTTCGTCGAGGGCGTCAAGACGCTCCAGACCAAGAAGCTCGAGAAGACCTACAACGTGGCGCTGACGGCGATGTTCCTGGAGGCGTACGACAAGGTTGCGAACCAGAAGCGGATCGCGGAGTGCGCGCAGTTCCTGGTGGACAACCAGTGCGTGAACGGGCAGTGGTCGTACGGGGAGCCGTTCCCCGGGATCGAGGCGCCGCCCGAGGTGGCCAGCGGCGGCGGCGGCGGGCCGCGCACCGGGGGCGGGACGCAGACGATGAAGCGGGTTCCGATCAAGCGGAACCGCCGCGGGCCCGAGAAGGGGGACCACTCGAACACGCAGTACGCGATCCTGGGGCTGCGGAGCTGCGCGGCGGCCGAGGTGATCATCCCGAAGGAGACGTGGCTGGAAGCGATGAAGATCCTGGAGGAGGCGCAGGACACCAAGGGGTCGTGGAGCTACGGCTATGCGAACCCGGCGGGTGCGACGGACGCGAAGAAGGGCGGGCCGCAGGTGATCGTGCAGAAGAACCCGGGTTACGGCTCGATGACGGCCGGGTGCGCGGGGTCGCTGGTGATCTGCAAGTACTACCTCCGTGCGCACTACGGGATGAACGAGGACTTCAAGAAGGACAAGTCGGTCGTGGACGGGCTGAAGTGGATCGCGGAGAACTTCACGGTCGAGGAGAACGCGAACTACGAGAAGGTGAAGTCGACGGCGTCGGTGCCGGGAGGGGACAAGTACACCTGGCACTACTACTACCTGTACGCGCTGGAGCGCGTCGGGATGCTGGGGGAGTTCGAGCACATCGGGAAGTACGACTGGTACCAGATCGGTGCGAGGTACCTGCTGTCTGTGCAGGACGCGGGGGGCTCGTGGAAGGGGAAGGGAAACGCCGCGATGGGCGGGCAGAACCCCGTGACGGACACGTGCTTCGCGATCCTGTTCCTGAGGCGGGCGACGAAGCCGGTGGTGCCGAAGACGACGTCGGGGAGGTAGGACGGCTGATGGGAGTCGGGAGATGGGAGTGACGACACGGGCCGCCCGACCGGGCGGCCCGTTCTACATCCCCTTCACGAACTCGACCCAGTCCTTCTCGAGTCTTGCCGCGTCGGGGAAGAACTTCGTGAGGGGGTCGGTGTTGCCGCGCGCGACGGACTTGCGGAACTCGGCGTAGGCGTCGCGGGTCGCCTTCGACGGCGCGTGGGTGAGGTAGTAGTGGAGCGACCAGCATTCGGCGTAGAAAAGCAGGGCCTTCTGCGGGTCGTTGTTGATGAGCGTCAGCGCGTCGCCGGCGACGAGGTCGGCGAGCGGGAGGTGGCGGCCGGCCTTCATGGCGTCGCGCGCGAACGGGAGGCGGGACTCGGAGACGAAGGTGAAGGCGTAGGTCTTGCCGTCCCAGGTGAAACCCTCGAAGGCCGTGGCCATTCCTTCGGCGAACCACGACGGGGCCTTCGCGCCGGGCGCGACGCGGAACCAGAACAGGTGCGCGGCCTCGTGGACCATGGTCTGCAGGAACTGCTGGCGGTTGTGCGTGCGGTTCCAGCCGCCGACGGAGAGGAGGTCGGAGCGCGCGAAGCCGGCGGCGTTGAGCTGGTCCTCGGCCTTCTTCTCGAGGCAGTAGCGGCGGTAATCCTCGAAGGTGCGGAAGGCGAAGAGCTCCATCTTCTCGCCGGAGTTCAGCTTCGGTTCGTCGCCGTAGAAATCGCGGAGGGCGGCGTACGCGGGCTCGGCGAGGAGGGCGAGCTCCTTCGCGAACGCCTCGGACTCGTTCGTGCGGATGCGGTAGTGCGCGGTCTCCTCGGTCCACGCCTCGTCCCATTTCGAGCGGAGAGCGTCGACGTCCTCGGCGGACATCCACTGGCCCTTCACCTTCCGGTATCCCTGCTTGAGCAGCGCGGCCTCGTCGCCGCTGACCCACTTGTCCCCGGCCTTGACCAGCCCCTTCGCCAGCTGTTCGCGGTCCTTCGGCGTGACCCACTGACCCTCGAACGGCACGAGCCCCTTGTCGTAGTTCGTCTTCTCCTCGGCGGTGACGTACCGGCCTTTCCAGAGGACGAAGCCGTCCTTCGGCGCCGCGATGCCGCGGCGGCGCGCGACGAACGCGGCGACGCCGGCCTTGAGCGCCGGCTTTTTCTTCGCGGTCTCCTCGAAGATCTTCACCGCCAGCTCGCGTTCACCGGCGTCCCAGGCGAGGCAGCCGAGGCCGAGGCGCTCCTCCGGGGAGGGGTCGCAGTCGAGGGCGAGTGCGCAGAACGCGGCGGCGTCGAGGGCGGCCCACGGGAAGCGGCCGCTGCCCTTGGGGATGGTGAAGTCGAAGGCGCGGTCGTCGGCTTTCGTGAGGGTGAGCTCCGTGGCGCCGGCCCTGACCTTCGTCTTTCCGGGCGCCCGGTTGACGGCGGCGACGAGCTTCGCGAGCGCGCCGGCCATGCCGCGGACCTCCGGGAGGCGCGCGTCGATTTCGGCCTTGCGGACGGCGGAGGCGACGGCCTTCTGCAGGAGGGCGTACTCGTCGGCGGCGCGCTGGAAGCGGTAGTTGCGGACGAGTCCCTCGATCTCGGCGACGGTGAGGAGGTGGGTGGCGAGCTCGTGGCCGAGGGCGGCGCGGTCGGCCTGGCCGCCGCGTTCGGACTTCGCGTCGGACTCGAGCTGCGAGGCGAACTCCGCGAACCCCTCGAGGCGGGCGGCGTGCTTGAGCAGGTACGGGTTCAGCCGGAACGCGTCCCGCAGGGCGACCTTCGCCTCCGCGAACTGCCCGAGCTTCCAGTACGCCGCGCCGGTCCAGAACGCCGTGCCGAAGTGGGTCCGGCGCCCGCGGACGGTGAGGAGGTCCAGGGCGTCCCGGGGGCGGCCGAGGAGCACGAGGGCACGGCCCTGGTTGACGATCTGGTTCGAGTCGAACTTCCACTGCGTCATCAGGGCGAGGTCCTGCTCGGCCAGGTCCGTCTTGAAGTGGGCCCCGGCCTGCGGCGTGGCGACGAGGTACAGGCGGCAGGCGGCGGCGACCGCCCGGTCCGCGCGCTGCACCTCCGCGACCGCAGCGGCCGCGGCGTCGTACTGCCCCGACTCGACCAGCGCGACGACCCGGAACCACGCGTCGGCCAGCGTGTAGGCGCCGGCCGCTCGCCTCCGGTCGATCTCCGCCACCAGCGCCGGCCAGTCCGCCTTCCGGGAGAGCGCCTCCCCGCGTACCAGCAGCCGCGGGTCGTTCCGGGAGAGCTGGATCGCGCGGTCCTGCTCCGCGAGCCCCGCGTCCACGTCCCCCGAAAGCACCAGCGCCATCCCCCGGAGGCTCACCGTCTCGGCGTGATCCGGCGACCGCTTCAGCAGCACCTCCACGTCCTCCAGCGCCGACGCCGGGCGGTCGTACATCAGGAACGCCTGCGCCCGGAAGAACCTCCAGGTGAAGTCGTCCCCCGAGCGCGCCATGGCCTGCCCGTAGTCCTCGATGCACGCCGGCCCGAGCGAGCCCGTGCTCCGCGCGTCCCCGCGTTTCCCCCACGCGTCCGCCCACGTCGGGTCCGCATCGATCGCCCGCGTGAACGCCGCCTCGGCGCCGAGGAAGTCCCCGCGCGCCAGCCGCGCGTCGCCGTCCGCCGCTGCCTGCTGCGCCGCCGCGCGGTCCGCGTGCGCCGCCGCCGCCAGCGCCAGCACCCACCCCAGCACCTCAAACCTGCGCTTCATGCCCGCCCTTCGCCTCCAGCTCGTACGCCGGGATCTCCCGCGCCTCCTCCGTCGCCTTCGTCAGCACGCCCCCGGCGAACCGCCCGTGCGTGTTCTCCAGCAGCTTCTTCGCGTACACCACGTCCTCGCGCTTCGTTTCCCCCGCCGCTGCCACGAACAGGATCCCGTCCGCCAGCGACGTCAGCAGCAGCGGGTCCACCGCCGCCAGCACCGGCGGCACGTCCAGCAGGATCGTGTCCGCCTTCTGCGCCGCCTCCGCCAGCATCGCCTTGAAGGCGCTTCCCTTCAGAAGCGCGACGGGATTAGGCGGGGGAGGGCCGGCGGGGATGAAGCGGAGGCCGGGCTCGGTGGTGTCCTTGAGGAGGGCGTCGACCTCGACGATGACGGGCTGGCCGGTGTCGTCCCATCCGGCCTCGCTGGTGCCGCGGTCGTTGGGGGTGCCGAAGATCTCGTGGAGGCGTCCCTTGCGGAGGTCGGCGTCGATGAGGATGACGCGCTGGCCGGAGCGGGCGAGGGCGATGCCGAGGTTGGAGGCGAGGGTGGTTTTGCCGTCGCCGGCGGTGGCGCTGGTGATCATGAAGGTGCGCGCGGCGTGGTCCTGGGCGTAGCTTTCGACCAGGGCGGCGACGGTGTTGTAGGCCTCGGCGAAGGGGTGGCGGGAGTCGACGTGGTGGAGGATGAGCTGGGTCGCCGGCGCCACGGGCGTGCAGCCGAGGATGGGGATCTTGAGGGCCTGGTGGAGGTCGTGCTCGGTGCGGATCTTGCCGTGCAGGGCGGGGCCGCGCGCGCTTCCGCCGCGCGAGGCGACGAGGGCTGCGCAGGCCGCGAGGGCGGCGAGGGCGCCCCAGAGGGCCCAGTCGGGGGGGCCGCCGAAGCCCGCGGGGCGCGCGGGGGAGGCGACGCGCACGGGGGCGGCCCCGGCCGGGGCGCCCTCGACCGCGAGCCGCGCCGTGAGGATGCCGGTGAACACGCGGTGCTGCACCTCGGCCTCGGCCGCGAGCGCCGCCAGCTCGGGCGACGCGGCGCCCTTCTTCGCCGCCACGCGCTGCTGGACCAGGTCCTCCCACTCCTTGCGCTCCTTCGACACGCGGGCGTTCAGGGCGTCGAACTCGCCGCGGAGCGCGTCGCGCTGCTCGCCCAGCGCCCGGATCCGGTCGATCGTCCGCACCCGCTCCTTGGCCGACATCGTCGAGACCGCCGCCGACCGCGCCGCCTTCAGCTGCGTTCCCCAGCTCTCCACCTCCGCCTTCGCCGCCTTCACCTGCGCGTCGTTCGCGCCCAGCCGCTGCTCCAGCTCCGTCAGCCGCGCCTGCGCCCGCAGCACCTCGCCCATGCACGCCTGCACCGACGGGTCCTGGTCCACGTCCACCACGAACGTGAAATTCGGGTCGTTCACCTTCGCCGAGAGGTCCCGGTGCTCCGCCTCCGCCCCCGACAGCTTCGACTCCAGCTCCGCCAGCCGCGACATCGCCGCCGGAATGTCGGGCCTCTTCAGCTCCATCAGCTCGTCCGGCAGCACGTCCGGGCGGACCTTCTCGATCTGCGCCTCCACCTCCGTCAGCCGCTTCAACACAGCCTCCTGCCGCTCCCTCAGCATCGCCGAGGCGCGCCGGGCGCGTTCGGCGCCCTCGAAGGCGGCCCATTCGGCGAACGCGGCGGCGGCGGCGTTCGCGAGGGCGCGCGCTTCCTCGGCGCGGCGGCGAGTCGCCGTGATCGCGACTTCGCCGGTCTCGGGGCGCCCCTCGGCCGCCAGCGCGCCCCGCGCCTCCTCCACCGCCTCTTCCAGCCGCGCCCGGGAGACCTTTGCCTTGCGGCGGCGGGGCGCGCCGGAGGCGTCGGGCTCGCCCCACGCGGCCAGCTCGACCTCGTCGGCCCCCGCCAGCCCCGGCCACGCCGTCGGGCCCATCGCCACGACCGCGATCCGCAGCACCGGGTCCGACAGCGCCGCCGCAGGCGAGGGCGCGGAGGCGGCGTCGAGGGCGGGAAGAGCCGCGGAGACCGCGGCGGGAAGATGCTGCGCGGACAGCTCGGCCGTCGCCGTCGCCCGCGCCGGGCGCGGGGCCTTCCAGATCCCCGCCGCCCCCGCGAGCAGGACGGCCGCGCCGGCGAGGGCGCCCCGGGCCGCCGGGCGGCGGAGGACCTGCAGGGCGATTGCGGGGGCGCGCATCGGGACTGCCCTATCCTACTCGTTCGGCGGGAAATGCGGTGGGGGAGAGAAGGGCTCGCTTGTGCCTCTCGGGCGGGTGAAACTCTGCATTCACCTGAAGGGGCGGGAGGCGTAGAATGAGGGGAGCCATGCTGAAACTCCGAATCGCCATCCTCTCGGCCGCCCTCCTCGTCGCCTGCGTCGCGGGCGCGTTCTGGACGGTGCGCGCCGCGGAGAAGCTGGCGCAGGCGGACTCGGCGCTGTCGGGATTCGCGCGGCGTGCGACCCCGCCGCCGGCGCCCGTGGCCAGCGGCCCCGGCCGCGTCTCCCCGCCGCCCGCGGCGTCCGACGTGCGCGGCGTGCAGACGCTGCTTGTCCGCCTCCGCGCCGCGCTCGAGGGTCCCGACGCCGACTGGCGTTCCCTGTGCGCCCTCGCCGACGACGCCGTCCGCTTCGGCTCTGCCGCCGTCGACCCGCTCGCGCGCGTCGCCGCCGACGAGCGGGAGACCCTGGGGCTGCGCCTGCTCGCAGTCGACATGCTCGCCCGCATCGACGACTCCGCCGCCGTCCCGGCGCTCCTCGGCTGCCTCGCCCCCGCACTCCGCGAGGACGTCCGCCTCGCCGCCGTCCGCGCCATCGCCGCCAACCCCGCCTCGCGCCTCCGCGCCTCCTGGCTCTTCTTCGACCTCTTCACATCCGACCCCCACCCCGCCGTGCGCGCCGCCACCGCAGACCTCGTGGGCCGCAGCGGCGACGACCGGGCCGCCCCGCTCCTCCGCCAGGCGCTTCGGACGGACGAGTCCGGCAGCGTGCGCCTCGCGGCCGCAACCGCCCTCGGGGGCCTGACCGACCCGGCCGCCCTCGACGCCCTCCTCGACTCCGCCGTCGGGGACCCCGACCCCACCGTGCGCACCGCGTGCGTCGAGGCCGCCGGCAACTACCTCGACCCCACGCTCCGGGACTTCTTCCGAGGCATCGAGGGCGGCACCGACACCGCCCAGGTCCGCGCCGCCGCCCGCCGCCAGCTCTGGCGCATCCCCGCCGGCCGGTAGCCTCCTACTTCGGCCACTCCGCGCAGCTCATGCGCTCCGTGTTGCGAAGCGCCACGCGATCCTGCGCCTCCGTGACGGTTGTGGGGTACTGGCGGTTGACGCAGGCGAGGCAGAGCTCGTCCTTCGGCAGCCCGAGCCCGCGGATCAGGCCCTCGATCGAGACGTAGTTCACGCTCGTCGCGCCGATCCAGTCCCGCACCTGCTCGCCCGTCCTGCCCGCCGCCACCAGCTTGGATTCGTCGGGCGTGTCGATCCCGTAGAAACACGGGCCGACCACCGGCGGGCAGAAGTAATAGAGGTGCACTTCCTTCGCCCCCAGCTCGAACAGCCGCCGCGCCAGCTTGCGCGCCGTCGTCCCGCGGACGTTCGAGTCGTCCACCACCGCCACCCGGCGGCCGTCGATGAACTCCTTGATGAACAGGAACTTCTCGTCGATCGCCTTTTCGCGCTTCTCCTGCGACGTCTCCTGGAACGACCGCTTCGAGCCCACCTTGATGATCCCGTACTCGAAGGGCAGGTTCCACGCCTGGGCCATCGCGACGCCCGCGGACACCCCCGTACCCGGGACGCCGAGCACCACGTCCACGTCCTTCTTCGCGTGCGCGTACTCCTCGGACAGCACCTTGCCCAGGTCCCGCCGCGCGCTCTCGACGACGCGCCCCTTGAATTTCGAGTCGGGCCTCGCGAAGTACACGAACTCGAAGAAGCAGAACGCGCCCCTCGAGGTCCCGAACCGCCCCCTGTGGACCTTGAGCGTCTCGCGCTCGACGAAGATCACCTCGCCGGGCTCCAGCTCGCGGATGTCGTGGTAGTCGCCGAAGTAGTTGAACACGGACGACTCGCTCGCGAACGCGACTTCCTTCGCCCCGAACATGTCGCCCGGCTTCTCGCGGAACGCGATCGAGCAGGGGCGGATGCCGTTGGGGTCCTTGAACGCGAGCAGCCCGCGCTCCGTGATCGTCAGCACCGAGTACGCGCCCACGAGGTCCGCGTGCACCCCCTCCACCGACTTGAACAGCCGCGCGACGTAGTCCTCCATCGCGCGCGCCTCGAAGATCCGCTGCTCCAGCATCCGCTCGAT
>JADLHC010000117.1 GCA_020849035.1 Planctomycetia bacterium | reverse complement strand
GCGCCGGGGTCTCGCCCGCGGGCACGACCTGGACGGCGCGGGAGCGCGCCCGCCAGGCGCTCGGCGGCGTCGCCGCGGCGCCCGAGTCCGGCTCCGAGGAGGCCGGCCGCGCCACGTCGCTCGCCCTCGGAAGCGCGACGCTCGTCGCCCTTCTCCTCTGGCCCCTCTCCGCCCTCATCGCCCGCCGCATCTCGGGCCCCGTCGCGGCCCTGACCGAGGCCGCCGGCAAGATCGAGTCCGGCGACCTCGCCGGCCGCGTCCGCGTCCCCGCCGAGGGCGACGTCGCCGACCTCGTCGCCGCCTTCAACCGCATGACCGAGGGGCTCGCCCGCGGCCGCGAGGCCCTCGCGCGCGCCGAGCGCGAGCGCGCGTGGCGCGAGATGGCGCGGCAG
Organism: Planctomycetia bacterium; assembly: GCA_020849035.1. GTDB lineage: Bacteria > Planctomycetota > MHYJ01 > WSZJ01 > WSZJ01 > WSZJ01. Next base: position 35,142 of record JADLHC010000117.1, on the reverse strand, counting down.
GTCGCCCACGAGATCAAGAACCCCCTCACGCCGCTCAAGCTGTCGCTCCAGAACCTGCAGGCGGCATGGAAGAACCAGGCGCCGGACTTCGCCGCCCAGCTCCAGGAGTCCGTCGCCCTCACCATCGCCCAGATCGACCTCCTCGCCCGCATCGCCACCAACTTCTCCCAGTTCGCCGGCAAGCCCTCCCGCGTCGTCGACGCCCTCGACCTCAACGAAGTCCTCCGCGAAACCGTCGACCTCTTCCGCCCCTCCGCCCCCGAAGTGCGCTTCGCGATCGACCTCGAAGCGCCGCTGTCCCCCGTGAAAGGCGACCGGGACGAGGCCTCGCGCGCGTTCACGAACCTCGTCAAGAACGCGATCCAGGCGATGCCGCGCGGCGGCACGCTCACCGTCGCGTCCCGCAACCGCGGCGCCCAGGTCGAGGTGCGCATCCGGGACACCGGCGACGGCATCCCCGAGGAACTGAAGGGGAGGATGTTCGAGCCGTACTTCTCGACCAAGACCGAGGGGACCGGGCTCGGGCTCGGGATCGTGCGGCGCGTCGTGGAGGACATGAACGGGCGCATCACGTTCGAGAGCGAGGCGGGGAAGGGGACGGAGTTCGTCATGGTCTTCCCGATGTCGGGGACGCGGCTTGGGCCGTCGGGCCCGAAAGCCTGACGGCGCGCGGCGCCCGCCGTAGACTCCGGCGATGAGCCGCCCCGCCGATCGCGCCCACCGCTCCCTGCCGCGCGTCCTTCCCGAGATCCGCCACCGCTACGGCCCGCGCGTCCACGTCGTCTCCACGCCCTACGCGATGTCGCTCCTCGCGCGGCTCTGCTCCCCGGCCACGGCCCAGCCGCTGCTCACGGAGCTGATCCGCCGGCTCTACACCGACCTCCTGTCCCACGTCGTCTCGGCCGAATTCCCCCTCGCCGCCATCGACGCGCCGACCCGCATGGCCGCCCACCACTCCGAGGCCCGCCTCCGCGGCGACGTCATCGACCCCGCCGCGCGCGCCGTCTGCGTCAACATCGCCCGCGCCGGCACCCTCCCGTCCCAAGTCTGCTACGAGGCCCTCAACTTCCTCCTCGACCCCGCCCGCGTCCGCCAGGACCACATCTTCATGGAACGCCGCACCGACCGCCGCGGCCGCGTCGTCGGCGTCAACTTCGCCGGCTCCAAGATCGGCGGCAACCTCACCGGCGCCCACGTCCTCATCCCCGACCCCATGGGCGCCACAGGCTCTTCGCTGCTCGCGACTGTCCGCCGCCTGCTCCTCCACGGCAAGCCCGCGAAGATCCTCGCGATGCACCTGGTCGTGACGCCGGAAGCGCTGCGGGCGGTGAAGCGGAGCCGGCTGCCCGTGACGGTCTACGCCGTGCGCGTGGACCGGGGGATGTCGCCCCCGGAGGTGCTGGACACCGTGCCGGGAACGAAGTGGGCGAAGGAGCGCGGGCTGAACGCGCGGCAGTACATCGTGCCGGGGGCGGGGGGCGTGGGCGAGCTCATGAACAACGCGGAGAGGTAGGGAAGGGCGAGTGGCGAGTGGCGAGTGGCGAGTGGCGAGTGACGAGTGGCGAGTGGCGAGGGGCGAGGGGCGAGGGGCGAGGGGCGAGGGGTAGGCGTTGCATTACGTTGAGCAGGATCCGCGTCGTGATCCGCGTCCGTTTCCGCGGCCCATTCATGTTCCAAACACCGCGGAATCCGCCTTTAACAACATCCGTGATGTCCTGAACCGGCCCTGGTCGCCCGCCGAAGAGAAACTCCAGCCAGGTTGGCATCAGTTTCAGCGCTACCGTGACCCGACAGGTCGAGAAGACCCCCCCAAAAAAAGGGTCCAGCGGCGGCCTGATTCGCGGTCTTTCCCGCGGAGGAACCACGAGTCCGGCAGCGGCCGCCGCTCCGGCCGTTTCTCCCTCAACCGCGCAGTTCACAGTGGACGCAAGGGGAAAGGAGGACGCTGTGTCCGACGAACGTTCTGACGCAACTGAGGTTGCCCGGCTTCGAAACGATCTCGAACGCGCAGGGCTCGTGACACTGGCGCGCCTGGTAGAAGTGGCGGCACGAGTTCGCACTGAGCTCCGACATCGAGCTGAGTCTGGTCCTCAACCGTCCGTTGAGACGCCTACCCCGGCAGGTGGCATGGAGATCGAGAACCTCGTCGTTGCCCTGGCGCATTCCCTCGAGCGGGTCCTGCGTTCCCCAGGCGGCGAGGCAGATCCATCGGCGAGGGCATTCCTGTCGGTCGCCAGGGGGCTGACTGCTCCGCACGCTGCGTCCGACCCGATACTTGAGCTCGGAAGCCTCCCCGCGCCGGAGAACTCTGTCCTCATCTGGTTTCGGGCTCGAAGGAGCGCGGAATGAGCGACTTGCAACTTCCAGTCAATGGACGGGCCAACTGGGCCAACGACTTCGGGGTCATGCCGGTCCATCCCCTCGCTTGCCCCTACCCGCCCTTCCTCCAGCACTCAAACACCCTGTCCTCCGTGCAGGCCGACGCCTCGATCACCGCGGCGTTGTCGAATCCGGCCAATTTCTGCAGCCGCTCGAGCAGCCGGTCGGCGCCGCCGGCCTCGGACGGGACGGTGAGTTTCTTGCCGTCCGCGGCGCCGAGGACCCAGTAGAAGTCCTCCACGGCGGGGCCGGCACCGGTCGTGACGATGGCGACCTCGGCGAGGTCGGCCCAGGCGACGCGGCCGCGCTCCCCGGTTTCGTCGGAGAGGATGACGACCTGGTCGTCGATGAAGACGTGTTCCACGGGTCAGGACTTGATGAGGACGAGGAGCATCTTGAACTTCTCTTCGGCCTGGAGGGCGTGTGGGATGCCGGCGGGCATGACGAGGAACTCGCCGGCGGCGACGTCGTGGGGTTTGCCGCCGATGCGGATTTCGGCGCGGCCGTCGAGGACCTGGACGAAGGCGTCGAAGGGGGCGGTGTGCTCGCTGAGGCCCTGGCCCTTGTCGAAGGCGAAGACGGTGATCGTCCCGGCCTTCTTGCGGGCGACTTCCTTGCTGACGACGGCGCCTTTCTGGTAGGCGACGAGTCCGGCGAGTGCGGCGGGCTTTTCGGCCATGGGGATCTCCGTCGTGGCGGGGGAGGGGAGTTTACGCGTCGTCCTGCTATTCGTAACTGATCGCGTCGAGGACGTTGAGCCTGGCCGCGCGGCGGGCCGGGACGATGCTGGCGATGAGTCCGAGCACGGCGCCCGCGCCCACGGCCAGGGCGATGTCGCCCCAGGGGATGACGAGCGGGAACCAGAATCCCGCCATGCGGAGGATGTAGAGGCGGATCGGCCACGCGGCGCCGGCCAGCCCGGCGCCGATGCCGAGGGCGCTTCCCCCGATCGCGATCAGCACGGACTCGACGGCGACGGTGCGGCGGACCTGGGCGCGGGTGGAGCCGACGGCGCGGACGAGGCCGATCTCGCGGGTGCGCAGCAGGACGGAGATGAGGAGGGTGTTGACGATGCCGAGGAAGCCGATGGTCATGGCGAGGAGGACCTGGACGCGGGTGAGGGCGATGACCTGGTCGAAGGCGGAGCGCGCGACGTCCTGGAGCTGGGGGACGGAGTAGACGAAGATCGTGGAGTGGTCGCGCAGGGCGGTGGCGAGCCGGGCGCGGGTGGCGTCGGGATCGGCGCCGGGGGAGAGGCGGATGTCCACGTAGGTCAGCGTGGGGTCGTCCCAGAGACGGGCGTACGCCGCCCGGTCGAGCAGGACGGTTCCGATCGGCCAGGAGTAGTCCTCGATCGTCCCGAGGATGCGGAAGGATCGCGAGCCGGAGGGCGTCGGCAGGTTGACGGAATCGCCCGGGCGGAGGCCGTCCAGCGCCGCCATGTTCTCCGAAATCACCACCCCCTCGCCCGAGGCCATCGTCGCCCGGACCTGCGGCGTGTCGAAATCCAGCGGCCCGCCTTTCGTCCCGTGCGCGCGGTGCATCGCGAAGAACCCCTCGAGGTCCACCGACAGCACCATGATCTCCAGCGGCCCCCACGGCACCGTCCGCGACCGCACGCCGTACGCCGCTTCCACTCCCTCCACCTTCCTCGAGGCCTCGAGCACGTCCTCGCCGAACCCCGCCGCGGAGTAGAAGTTCATGGAGAGGTCGGAAGCGTTGACGGTGAGGTCGAACGGGAAGGCGACTTCCATCCAGCGGCCGGTGGCGGAGCGGAACGAGGAGACGAGGGCGGTGGCGGCGACGAGGATGGAGATGGCGCCGCCGAACGCGGCGACGGTGAGGCCGGTGCGGGCGGGGAAGCGGGCGAGGTTGTCCGCGGCGAGGGTGCCCTCGATGCGGAGGAAGCGCCAGAGGAGGGGGCGGGAGGCGCGGGCGAGCCAGACGGTGGCCTGGGGGCCGAGGAGGGCGATGGCGAAGAATGCGACGGTGGTGATGACGAGGAGGGCGCCGGGGGGGAGGCGGTCGCCCCAGAGAAGGAGTGTGGCCGAGCCGCCAGCGAGGAGGAGCGCGCCGGCGACGAAGGCGGCGAGGAAGCGCGGGGTCTGGCGGTACTGGTAGGTGCCCTGGCGGAGGAGGGAGATGGGGGTGACGGCCATGGCGGCGATGCCGGGGAAGAAGGCGGCGCCGGCGGCGGTGAGGGTGCCTGCGGCGACGGCGATGGCCGCGCCGGACCACGAGAAGACGACGTCCTCGACGCGGACGGAGAAGACCAGCATGTTCACGCCGCGCGACGCCTGCCCGACGAGGATCCGGGCGAGCGCCCATCCGGCCGCGACGCCGGCGGAGCTTCCCAGCGCGCCCACGAACGTCCACTCCATCACCACCGTCGCGAGCACCTGCGACCGCTTCGCGCCGAGCGACCGCAGGATGCCGATCTCGCGGACGCGCTCGACGACGGAGATGGAGACGGCGTTGTAGACGATGAAGAGGCCGACGACGAGGGCGATGGCGGAGATGACGACCATGGAGCGGAGGCGGGCGAGGGCGATTTCGACGGAGGTATTGCGGTGCGAGACGCGGCGGACGTCGTATTTCGGGCCGAGGGCGGCGGAGAGGGAGGCGAGGAGGGCGTCGGCGGGGACGCCCTGCGGGGCGACTTCGATGCGGTCGAAGCGGCCCTTGAGGCCGAAGAGCTGCTGGGCGGCGGGCATGGGGAGGACGGCGACGCTGCCGCCGAGGGCGCGGGCGGGCCCCTGGAGGTCCACGAGGCCGGTGACGACGAGGGTGGCGAGGCCGCGCGGCGTGGCGGCGCGGAGTTTCGAGCCTTTCCTGAGGCCGTTGCGTTCGGCGTAGGTCGTCGTGAGGATGATCGCGTTCGGCACGAACGCCGCGGCGATGAACGGCTTCGGGTCGGCGGTCTGGCCCTCGAAGGACCACATGCGGACCTGGGCGTCGGACGTGAAGTCCACGCCGATGGCGAGGACCTGCGGGTCGGGCAGCCCCTCGAACGTGATCGCGCGCTGCAGGACAGGGGCGGCGAGGCATCCCGGAACGCGGCGCGCGACGTCGAGCGCGGCGGCGTCCACGCCGACGCCGTGCCGGGTGACGATCTCGATCTCCGCCTTCCCCGCCAGGTCGGAAGCGGACTTCTCGAAGGCCGCGGCGATGGACGTGTTCGCCGTGTCGATGGACACGTACAGCGCCACGCCCAGCGCCACCGCGACCGCCCCCAGCAGCGCGCGCGCCGGGTGCCGCGCGAGGTGGCGGAGAGAAAAGAACCGGAAGAGCGCCCTCACGCGTCCAGCTTCCCGTCGCGCAGCCGCACCGTCCGCTTCGCCCACGCCGCCGCCGACTCGTCGTGCGTCACCATCACGATCGTGCGACCTTCCTTCTCCGCCACTTCCTTCAGGAGCTCGAGGATCCCGCGCCCCGTCGCGCTGTCCAGGTTCCCCGTCGGCTCGTCCGCCAGCAGCAGCGCCGGGTCGATCACGAGCGCCCGCGCGATCGCGACCCGCTGCATCTCGCCGCCGGAGAGCTCGTCGGGGAAGTGGTCGCGGCGGGCGGCGAGGCCGACGCGGGCGAGGAGGGCCTCGGCCTTCGGCAGCGCGTCGGAGAGCGCGCGGTGGTCGAGCATGAGCGGCAGCGCGATGTTCTCGACGACGCGCAGGGACGGCATGAGGTTGAAGAACTGGAAGACGAACCCGATGCGGCGGCGGCGCAGGAGCGTGAGGCCGTCGTCGCCGAGCTTCGAGGTGTCCTGGCCGTCCACGACGACCGACCCGGACGTCGGAAGGTCCAGCCCGCCCGACAGGTGCAGGAACGTGGATTTGCCGCTTCCCGACGGGCCCATGACCGCGAGGAAGTCGCCCCGCGGCACTTCCAGCGTGAGCCCGTCGAGCGCGCGGACTTCGCGCGTCCCCTGCGTGTACACCTTGCGCACGTCGCGGAACTCGATCACGCCGCGGATGCTACACGGTTTGCCCGATTCCGGGAGAAACGGGCGGGGCGCCGCACCCGCGGCCACCCCGCCCGCCCGGCCCTCGCGCCAGGGCCACGCTTCAGTCGCGGATCCGGACCTGCAGCCGGTACGACGTGCCGCTGCCGTCCAGGTCCTTTCCCCAGAACAGCGCGGCGCCGTGGAAAGAGCGGCAGCCCTCCGGGTGAAGCACGAACAGCGACTGCGGCTCCGCCTCGACCGGGGTGTCGTCGTCGATCAGCGCCGGGTCGCCGACGCCCTCGGACGTCCGCCACGCGCGATCCCCGGGATCGAACTCCTGGTAGAAGAAGTGCCCGGTCTCGCGGAACCAGACGCCGACCGAGCCGCCGTCCCTGCCGGCGCCGATCAACACCGGCGACTGGAGCGGCCCGGGGGCGATGCCCGGCAGGTCGAGGTCGAACGGCGGCTGGCCGACGGGCGGAGCAAACGCGTCGCCCAGGGGAGCGACCGGATCGGCCTCCCCGGAGAAGACCCGCGTCCTGAGGGCGGGGCCGACGCCGGGAGTCGCGGTGAAGCGGTCCTCGAGGAAGAGGAGGTGGACGTCCCGGGCGGCGTGGGGGCGATCGGGGCTGTCCTCGCCGGAGGCGAAGTCGAACGTCCCGATTTCCCCGCCGGCCGGCGTCACGACGACGGAGAAATCCTGGTCGGGCACCTGGCGCCCGTCCACCGCGCTTCCGATCTCGACGGTCGCCGGCGCCGGGCCGACGCGGCGCGCGAACAGCCGGTAGTCCGTCCCGGCGGTGCCGTCGACGTCGGCGCGGTAGAACGCGATCGCGTCGCCGCCGGAACCGGCGTCGGCCGCCGCGAAATTGTGATTCTCGCGGTTGAGGAACTTCGCGGCCATCTCGCCCTCCTCGAACGACGTGACGGGGAAGACGGCGACGCCCGGGACGGGAGGAACCGCCAGGTCCGCCGTGAGCCGGAAGCAGATCACGCGGTCGTACGCGGCGCTTCCGTGCTCCACGAAGAGGTTCATCACGTCCGGGTCGGACTGGGCGCCGCAGACGTAGCCGAGGCCGTCCTGGAACCGGAGCCAGCCCACGCCGTAGCCGTCCACGTCCGCGTTCGGGGCGATCGGGGCGCTGGTCGCCGAGGACTCCGACGGAATCGCGTCTCCCGCGCGCGTCGTCACGAACTGCGCCACGCGCAGGGCGAGGTCGTCGGTGGCGCCAGCGGCCTCGGGCTGGAGCCAGGCCAGCCAAAGGTAGTCCCCGTTGCGGCTGATCTGGACGGCCACGTGCCCCGGGTCCACCGAGTCGAAGATCGCCGGGTCGTCCACGCTCACGATCGCGGTGCCGTGGACGGCTCCCGTCGCCTCGTCCAGGCCCGTCAGCTTCAGCACGCCGTCCTGCACGCCCGTTCCGAAGTCCGTCGTGTCGGGATCGCCGTCCAGCTCGACGGTGACGATCACGCATTCGGCGAGACCCTCGTCGGATCCGAAGCAGGAGGGCGTCTTGGCCGCGTAAGCCGCGAAGTCCGTCTCGTACAGGAAGGCCATCATCGTGGACAGCCCGTCCGTGGCGTCGGGGTCGGTCGTCGCGAGGCAGCGCGCGGGCCCCGCCGTTCCGGCCGCGAGGTCGAAGGCGACGCACTCGATCACGACGTCGTCGCCCACACCGAACATCGCCCCGTACGTGGACGTGAGGTTGACGGGCGGCAGGTGGTTGCCGGGTCCCCCGCTCAGCGGGTCCACGTTCGCCGCCACGAGGAAGAACAGCAGGTTGTTGTAGACGACGTACCGCGTGCCGACGAGCGTCTCCTCGCTCGACGTTCCCGCGTCCGAAGCCCCGAAATCGAGCGTCGGAATGCGCGTCGCAACGGAAGGGGAGAGCGGCAGGTCGGGATCCGCGGGGCCCGGAAGCGTCCACGCGCAGAACCAGAGCCCTCGGTCTTCCATCGCGATGTTCAGCGGATCGTTGTCCTCGGCCTGCGTCCAGCACGCGACGATGCCCGTGGTCGGGTCGCCCTGCGCGGTCCCGCCCACCGCGACGCTTCCGCCCCCCGGGAACGCGTGCTCGCCCCTCAGGCCGTCGGTGACGAAGGTGAACGAGTCCACGTTCTCGAAGTTCCCGTCGAGGGCATCGAGTCGCGTCGCGAGGGTCTGGAAGCCGTAACGCCGCGCCGGATCGGCCGACGCCGAGGCGTCGAAGTACGTCGCGAACAGCCCGAAGTTCTGGCCGTCGCCGGGCGAGGAGCCGGCGACGTCCAGGGCGGTCCAGAAGACGAGGGCGTCCCCGTCCCGGTCCCCGTCCGCACGGAGGAAGGCGACGCCGCGGGGAGAGGCGGGCAGCGTCAGGTCCGTGTCCATCGCATCGAGCGCGATCGGCGGCGTCCACGTCTCGCCGTCGTAGTAGTGCGCGTAGACGTGATAGAACGGACCGCCGGGCCCCGCTTCGATCCCCACGTACGTCACGATCGCCGCGCCCCGCGTGCCGTCGAACGTGCACTGGGCGCCGAACGCCGTCTCCCCCGCGTTGCTCATGGCCCGGAGGTCCGCGGCCACGTTCCCGGCCTGGACCGGGGCGCCGGGGAAGTCGTCCGTCGTGAAAATGTCGTCGTCCTGCGACGTCCGCGAATGGCTGGACTTCTTCCTGCAACCGCCTGAGACGGCCACGGCAAGAACAAGAAGGCAGAACATGAACCGGCGCGAGGGGTTCCTGTTCACGGCACGCTCCTTTCCTGGCGCAACTTGAATTCCCGCCCATGTCGCCGTAAGGTGCCCGCGTCGGGTGCCGCGAGCTCCCGGCCGAAATACACGGACCCCCACCCGACCGTCCAAACGTGGCCGAAAAAGACACCGAGATCCCCGGCTCCCCCGAGTTCCCCTCCACCGTGTGGAGCCGCCTCATCCGCGACGCCGAACCCGCCGCGGCCGAGTACCTCGCCGCCCGCTACTGGAAGCCCGCCTACCTCTACGTCCGCCGCCGCTGGGGCCGCTCCAACGAGGACGCCAAGGACCTCGTCCAGAGCTTCTTCGCCGACGCCTTCCAGCGCGGCCTCCTCTCCCGCGCCGACCCCGCCCGCGGCTCCTTCCGCAAGTTCCTCCGCGCCTCACTCGAGAACTACCTGCGCAACGCGGCGCGGGACGCGAAGGCGCTGAAGCGCGGCGGCGGCGTGAAACTGATCCCGATGGACGCCGTGAACGAGGCGGAGATGGCGGTCGCGCGCGAGGGAAACCCGGAGGAACTCTTCGATCGCGACTGGCTGGAAGCGGTCTTCGAGCGTTGCCTGCCGAAGCTGCGGGGGATGTACGAGGCGGAGAAGCGTCCTGCGTACTTCGAGATCTTCCGCAGGTACGACGTCGAGGGAACGGGGCAGGAGCGGCCGACCTACGAGGCGCTGGCGCGGGAGTTCCAGGTTCCGGTGACGAACGTGCGGAACTGGCTGGCACACGCGCGCGGTCGGTGGCAGAAGCTGATCCGGGAAGAGCTGAGGGAGACGGCGGCGACGCCGTCGGAATTCGAGCAGGAGGTGAAGGACCTGCTGCGCGGGTGAGATCGGCGGCGTATTCCGGGCACGCGGCTTGCTGAAACGAGGACCATGGCTTCTCCCTTCGCCTTCGCCCGGCGCCTGACGGTCCAGCTCTCGCTGGCCCTGCTCGTCGCTTCCGTCGCCCCGATCGCCGGGGCGGCTTTCGTGGTGTCCGGGCTCATCGAGCGGACGCTGGAAGCCGAGGCGCGCGCCACGCAGGAGACGCTGCTCGCCGCTTCCCGCTCGCTGGTCCGCGGGCACATCGAGGGCGCGGAGTCGAAGCTGGCGACGATTTCGAGGATCATCGTGAGCGAGGATTTCGCGGTGCCGCGCGAGGACGAGCGGGCGGACGCGAAGAACCGGGAGGACCTGGCCCGCCGCCTCAGCGTGCTGCTGGAGCCGAGCGACACGTTCCTTGAGCTGGCGTACTACAGCTACTCGGGGCCCTCGAACAAGGTCTCGCACGCGCCGCCCGGGCAGGAGGACAACACGTTCAACCGGGCGCAGGTGCAGCAGATGGAGTACGGCCGGAACCTGCAGAACGGTGTTCCCGGCGGGCAGGGCAACGACGCGAACTGGAACAACGACCGCCGGAACGGGAATCCCGTCCCGGCTTCGGTCGACTCGCCGTCGATCCCGATCTCGGATCCGCTGGCAAGCGAGCCGAGGCGCGGGCGGGGGCATGTATCCCATTGGATCCAGTTCGCAGGGCCGATTCCGTACATCCGGATGTCGGTGCCGGTGGGGGAAGGGAAGGTGCCTGCGGGCGTGCTGGTGGCGACGATCAGCCTGGAGCCGGTCCGGGGGATGCTGGCGAGCGTCGGTGGGGGCAAGGCGCACCTGCGCCTGGCGGACGCCGCCGGCGCGGCGATCGAGGGCGAAGGACCTGCCGAGGCCGGGGACGCGCTCGTGACGTCGGACAGCCTCACCGAGCGCGGCTGGGCGCTCACCGTGAGCCAGCCCCGCAGCCAGGCGTTCGCCACGCTGACCGACGCGCGCCGCAGGGTGTGGACCTGGTTCGGCGCCGCCGTGGCGCTCGCCCTCCTCATCGCCGTGTTCTTCACGTCGCGCATCCTCCCGCCCGTCCGCGCCCTCACGGGAGCGGTCGAACGGATGTCGCGCGGCGACCTCAAGGCCCGGGCCAACGTCACCCGCGACGACGAGCTCGGCCGCCTCGCGCGGGCCTTCGACGACATGGCGGCCTCGCTGGAGAAACTGGACCAGATGAAGAGCGACTTCGTGAGCCACGTGAGCCACGAGCTGCGCACGCCGCTGACCTCGATGAAGCTGTCGGTCGCCAATCTGCAGGACGGGATCGTGGGCCCGGTGGGGGACCGGCAGCTGGACGTCCTGGGGCGCGTGCGCGGGGACCTCGACCGGCTCATCCGGATGGTGAACGAGTTGCTGGACGAGGCGCGGCTGGAGGCGGGGAAGGTGGAGCTGGCGAAGGGCCCTTGCGATCTCGCCGAGATTGCGCGCGCCGCGGTGGACACCGTGCGGCCCATGGCGGAGGCAAAAGGCGTCCGGATCGAAGTCTCGTCGGAGGAGGCGCGCCTGACAGGGGACCGCGCGAAGCTGCTGGAGGTCGTGCTGAACGTCGTGGACAACGCGGTGAAATTCACGCCGGCGGGCGGAGCCGTGTCGGTGACGGTTGCGGTCTGCGACGGCGAGGCCGAGTGCTCCGTGGCGGACGGCGGGCCGGGGATTCCGCCCGACAAGGGGACGAAGATCTTCGAGCGTTTCGCAATGATCCCCGCGGGGGCGGGACCGAAGCCGCCGGGGGCGGGCCTCGGGCTTTCGATCGCGCGCAGGCTCGCGGAGCTGCACGGCGGAACGATCGTGGCGGCCAACGCGAGCCCCGGGCCGGGGGCAGTCTTCCGGATCCGGCTGCCGAAGGTGTAGTTGTTGGTTGGTAGTTAGTAGTCTGTGGTTTGGTCCCTGCGGCTTGCGACCACCTGCGAACCTCCAACCTCCAACCACTAACCACCAACCACTAACCACCAGCCACCCCCATGCCCACCCTCCTCATCGTCGACGACGACGCCAACATCCGCGAGTCCCTCCGCGACCGCTTCGCGGCCCGCGGCCACGACGTCTCCACCGCCGTCGACGGCAAGGACGCCCTCGTCAAGATCCGCCGCGACCGCCCGGACCTCGTCCTCCTCGACCTCCAGATGCCCGAACTCGACGGCATCGGCGTCCTCCCGAAGCTCCAGCAGGACGGCATCGACGTCACCGTCGTCGTCATCACCGCCTTCGGCACCGTCGACCGCGCCGTCCCGGCGATGACGAACGGCGCCTACGCCTTCATCCCGAAACCCTTCGAGCCCGCCCTCGTCGAGGAGACGGTGAAACGCGCACTCGAGCGGACGAACCTCCAGTGCGAGAACCGGGCGCTGCGCGCCGGGCCGGACGAGTCCGGGCCCGTCGCGGAGGACCCGCGCTCGAAGGAGACGCTCGAGCTGGCGGCCCGTGCCGCGAAGTCGGCCGCGACCGTGCTGCTGCTCGGGGAGAGCGGGACGGGGAAAGAAGTGCTGGCGCACGAGATTCACCGCCGCTCGCCGCGCGCCGCGGGGCCGTTCGTGGCCGTGAATTGCGTCGCTATCCCGGAGACCCTTCTCGAGAGCGAGCTGTTCGGCCACGAGAAGGGCGCGTTCACCGGCGCGGTGGCGCGGCGGCAGGGGAAAGTCGAGCTGGCGCACCGCGGGACGCTCTTTCTCGACGAGATCGGCGACATCACGCCGGGGTTCCAGGCGAAGCTGCTGCGCGTGCTGCAGGAGCGGGCGTTCGAGCGGGTGGGCGGCAACGAGACGATCCACGTGGACATCCGCGTCGTCGCCGCGACGAACCGCGACCTCAAGGCGGCGGTGAGCGAAGGGAAGTTCCGCGAGGACCTGTTCTACCGGCTGAACGTGATCTCGATCCCCGTGCCGGCGCTTCGCGAGCGCCGCGGCGACGTGCGGCCTCTGGTGCAGCGGTTCGTGGCGGGAGCGGCGCGGGAGGCGAAGCGGCCGGTGCCGGCGGTTCCGGACGAGGTGATGCGGCTGCTGGAGGCGCAGCCGTGGCCGGGAAACGTGCGGGAGCTGAAGAACGTCGTCGAGCGCGCCGTGGTCCTGCTCGAGGGGGACGAACTGACCGCGGGCGACCTCCCGGCCGAGATGATCTCCGCGGGAGGCGGCGCGGCGCCCGGGGGGTTCCACGACCAGGTCGCGGAGCAGCGCAAGCGGATCGTGAAGGAGGCGCTGGAGCGGACCGGCGGGAACCAGACGAAGGCGGCGGAACTGCTGGGCTTGCAGCGGACCTATCTTGCGCGGCTGATCCGCCAGATGGAGATCTGATTCCGAGTCCGCGGCGTATCGCGGGGGATACGGGGCGTGCGGGGAGCGCGGGGGGAGGCTGCGGCATGGGCCTTGCTGAGTCTGCCAACCCTTTTCGGAGAAAACCGATGCCCCTCGCCGCCCTTGCCACGCTCCTGTGCTCGCTGCCCCTGTTCGCACAGGCTCCCGGGTGGTCAGACAAGGCCGAGGAGGCCGAGCGCGACGCGCTCGTGGCCGCGTTGTGCGGGGCGGACGAAGGGGCGGCGCGGCGCGCCGAACGCCGCGCGGCCCGGTGGGGCGCGGGCCTCGAGCCGATCCTGAAGAAGGCCGAAGAAAGCGCCTCGCCCGTAGTCGCCGGGCGGATCGCGCGGGTGCGGTCCTGGTGGCGGGAGTGGACGAAGGAGGACGAGTCGCGGGCGCGCGAGGCGTTCGAGGCCCGGCGCCCGAAGGCGCGGGACGCCTGGGTGACGCGCTCGTTTGCCGCGGTGGAGCTGGAGGGCCCGGCGGCGCAGGCGGGCTGGGCCTGGCGGTGCTTCCTCGCGGACAGCGCCTCGACGTCCGGCGTGCAGGCGCATCGCGACCTCGTGTTCTTCGCAAAGGACGGCACCTGCCTCCTGTGGACCGGCGACCCGGAGCAGGCGCGGACGCTCCTCGACCGCGCGGCGCTGTTCGGCGACTCGGACGGGGCCATCTCTCTCGCCGTCCAGGTCCTCGCCGCCATCGAGCCCGGCGCGGCCCCCGCCGCGAAGGTCGAGGACGCCCGGGTCGAAGTGCGCGGTCGCACGGGCATCTGGCACGAACACCGGATGTGGCTGGGAAGCGGCGTGCCCGGCGGGTACACGGAGGACGTGGAGTACGAGTTCGACACGGACGGGCTCCTGTCGAAGGTCAGCGCCACGGGGAGCGAGCGCTTCGATGTCCGCGAGATGGAGCGCCTGCTCGACGAAGCGGACCCCTGGATGGTCCTCGAGGGCTGGGTGCCGGAGGAGATGGCGAAGCGCCTGAAGGACGCGCAGGCGAAGAAGGAGAAGTCGCCGCCCCGGCACGGGAGGCGCAAGTGAAGCCCGCGGCGCTGGCGATCCTCGCCGTCTCGGCGCTCGCCGCCGCCGCCGAGGATGCTTCGTGGGACGAGGAGGCGGCCCGGGTCGCGCGGGAGGAGTGGGGCCCGGAGTCGCGGCACCCGGAGGTCCGGTCCGTGCCGGTGCCGATGGACGCCTCCGTCCTCGCGCCGGTCCGCCGCGCCTGCCGCCTGTATCGCCTGGAGTCCGTCTTCCTGACTGCCGGCGGGCGCGAGCGCGTGTCGGCGGACCTCGGCATCGTGTGGCGAGGCGGCGGGACGAGCTGTCCCGGGGACGATGCCTATGCGGAGATCGTGAAGCGCGCCGCGCTGAAGGCGGACGACGAGGGGCGCGCCGCGGCTGCGGCGCTCCGCTGGACGCTCGACGCCTGGGCGCAGGGCGAGCCTCAGGGCTTCGAGGTGGAGAGCCGGCGCCTCGAAGTCGACGGCGACGTCGCGACCTACCGGCACTTCTCGCTCCGCTTCCCCGGGGGCCTCTGGCTCGCCGAGGCGCACCTCGTCTTCGCCGGGAACTCGCTGGCGATCGTGCGCCGGCCCGCCGCGATCGCGCGGAGCGTGGAAGGGGAGGAGCTGCTCGACTTCGCGGAAAGGTCCGGGCCGTGGCTGCAGGTCGCGGGCCAGGCGCCGGAGCCGATGCGGGACCGGATCGAGGCGGCGGTCGAGCGGTCGCGGACGCTGCGGAAGGGCGTCGCGGGCTGCGTCGCGGCGCTCGACGCGGAGGATCCCGTCGATCGCGAAAAGGCCGAGGCGACGCTGCGCGAACTCGGCGCATGGGCGCTGCCCGAGCTGCGCCGCGCGGCCGCCGACGGAGCTCCCGAGGTCCGCACGCGCGCGCGCCGCCTGCTCGACGCGGCCGAGACCGGCTGGCGCGAAGCCGCGCGCCGCGCGGCGCTGACCGCCATGGGCGACGTCGTCCCGCCCGAACGGCGCGGCGACGCCGTGCCCTTCGCCGAGATCCCCCTGCCCGGCGACATCCTGCTGCCCCTCCGCTCCCGCTTCGCCGTCTTCCGCGCCTCCGTCGCGGACCAGACCGCTCTCGGCCTCCACGTCGAGACCCTTCTCGTGCGGCGGTCGGGCGGCACGGCGGCCCTTCCCGTCGACGCCGCCGGCCTCGCGCGCGACGCGTTCCTGCCGGCGGGATCGCCGGAGGCCCGGGCAGCGCGCGTCGCCTGGGTGCTGGCGACGGGCCGGCATGGCTGGCGCTCGGCGTACGACCCGGCGCGGCTGGAGCTGCGCGGCGACGCGGCGACGTACCACGTCCACGAGGTGCAGACAAGGGGGCGCGACGCGGTGTGGTACGAGGACGCTTCTTTCAGGCAGGACGCCGCCGGAAGCGTCTCGGCGGCCGGGGTCGACCGGCGCGACCTGAGGCGCGACGAGGTCGCGGAGTTCGTGCGGGGCCTGGACGGCTGGGTTCAGGTGACGGGGGACCTGTCGGAAGGCGAGTGGCGGGCGGTGGAGGAGGCGCGCCGCAAGGGACGCGGGCCGATCGTCCATCCGGCGGACCGTCGGCGGTAGGGCGTTTCGCCCCGGCGCGCCCCTGTATCCGGCCGGATACGCGGTTTCTCCCCTGGATACGCGCAGGGAATCGGGACCGGGCCGAACCGCGGCATGGCCGTTGCGTTTGCACCCTCCACCGCGCTGAAACCGAACAAAGGAGAAAGCCATGACGACGCTGAACAAGATCCGCGCCTGGTCGTTCGCCGCGTTCCTCGGGGCCCTCGCCCTTGCCGACTGGCAGGTGCCGAAGCTGGTGGCCGACGGCGACGAGATCGAGATGCCCAAGGCCGAGGTCGGCGGCGCGAAGGTCACGGCCGCCGTCAAGGACGTGGCCGTCGGCGACAAGGTCGAGAAGCACTGGGTCGTCGCGCTCGAGGGCGACGGCAAGGGCGAACTGAAGCTCACCTGCACGAAGACGCCGTGGCAGCCGATGTCCCGCATGATGCCGAGGCCCGAGATCGTCTGGACGAAGACCGTCGCCTTCGACACCTCCGGGGCGCGCTCGATCGACCTCGGCCTGGCGCCGGACGCCGACGCGAAGTTCTCGTTCGAGCTCGTGCTCAACGCCTCCGAGGACGACGAGGCCTTCGGCTTGGGCATCCACCTCGCCCAGGTCTCTCCCGTCGTCGTCCCCGAGACCGAAGGCGCGCGCCCGGCCGTCGAGGATCGCGGAGCGGAGGAGAAGGCAATCGCCGCCGAGATCTCCCGCAGGATCAACTCGAAGTAGTCCCATGAAGCCCCTCCTCGCGATCCTCCAGGCCGCCCTCGCGGCGGCCGTCGTGCACGCGGTCGTCTCCGCCTTCCGCGGGGACGGCCGCGCGCCGGCCGCGGCGCTTCTCGACGAGCACGCGGGGAGGATCCGCGCGGTGGAGGTCCACTTCGCGCCGTCCTCCGACTTCGTCCGCGAGACTTACCTCCAGTTCTTCCGCCAGCTCCCGGCCGACGTGAAGATTTACGTCGCCGTCGAACGCCCCGAGCACTTCGACCTCTTCACGAAACTCACCGGCCGCGCCGCCACCCCCGTCGTCACCGGCCGCCCCATCACCACCTGGGCCCGCGACCGATTCGTCACCGCCGCCGACGGCGCCATCGTAGTCCCCCCCGAGGCCCGCGCCGCCGGCCCCGAGCGCGCCAACGACCGCCTCGTCCCCTTCGCCCTCGCACGCGCCCTCGGCGTCCCCGTCCGCGTCGCCCACTTCCGCTTCGACGGCGGCGACTTCACCCGCGCCTACGGCCGCGTCTTCTGCACCTCCTCCTGGCTCGCCCGCAATCCCGAACTCACCCTCGACCAGCTCCTCCCCATGGCCGAGAGCCTCTTCGGCGAACCCGTCGTCTTCCTTCCCGGCGCCCCCGATCACCACGTCGGCATGGCCTTCGCCCCCGTGGGCCACGACACGTTCGTGGTCGGGGACGCCCGGAAGGGCGCGGCGCTGGCGCCGGCGGGGCTGGACGTGGACGCGGGCGAAGCGACGGCGGCGAAGTTCGACGCGGTCGCGGAGGGGCTGGAGAAGAACGGCTTCAAGGTGGTGCGCGTACCGGTCGTCGTGACGAAGCGCGACTTCGTGTGGATGACGTTCACGAACGGCGTCTTCTCCGACAGGACCGTGTACCTGCCTGTTTACGGGGAAGCGGCGCTCGACGAGGCCGGGATCGCGGCGTTCCGCGGGCTGGGGTTCGACGTGAAGCCGGTCAACGTGGCGCAGACCTGCGGCCACGGCGGGACGCTGCACTGCCTGGTGCACGTCCTGAAGCGGGACTAGGCATCCTCAGCCGCCGCGGTTGCCAGCGGCGGGATCCCTGCCCGCGCGCAGGCCTCGCGCATGTCCGCCTCCATGTCCTTGAGGAGCTGGCCTGCGTCCGAGTGAGGCATCAACTGCGTCGCGCGGGTCCAGAGCTCGCGGGCGTCCGGCTCCCGGCGCTGCGCCACCCGGAGGAGCGCCATCTCGGCGAGCGCGGCGGCCTCGCGGACCGGGGCGCGAAGCGACCGCGAGTGGGCGAGCGCGGTGTCGAGGGACGCCTCCGCGGCCTGGAAGTCGCCCGTGTCGCGCAGGAGGGCTGCGTGATTGACGAGGACGACCGTCGCCGCGTCCCTGTCCGCCGTACCGCGGAGGGCGGACAGGGCCTCGTCGAACAGCCGCGCGGCCCCTTCGAGATCGCCGGAGTCGTGGGCGAGCCGGGCGAGCGTCCCCAGGGAGCCGCCGGCCGCTCCCGCGTGTCCGGTTTCGCGGTGAATCGCGAGCGCGCGGCGGTGCAGGAGCGAGGCATCGTCAACTCGTCCCAGGTTCTCGCACGCATCGGCCAGGCTCGAGATCGCGAGCGCCTCGTGGTGACGGCTGCCCACCGTCCGGTGGATCTCGATGGCCTTCCGGGCAAGCCGCTCCGATTCCTCGGGGCGCCCCGCTCCCTGGTGCAGCACCGACAGGTTTCCCGTCGTGATGCCCTCGAACCTCAGGTCCCCGACTTCGCGGTGGATCGCCAGCGCTTCGGTCCACGCAGCCCGCGCGCGGTCCGTGCGCCCCGTGACGTAGTACAGCGTCCCCAGGTTCCCCAGCGCGCGCCCCTCGGACTTCCGGTTCCCGGTCTCCCGATGGATCGCCAGCCCTTCCTCCTGCAGCCTCTCCGCGTCCTCCCGATCGCCCTGCTGGTAGGCGCACCCCGCGATGTTGCCCAGCACGACCCCGGCCGCGCCCCGGAGGCCCAGCTGCCGGAACAGGTCCAGCGCCGCGCGGTGCGCCTCCGCGGCCTCCCGGGTCCGCCGGGCGGCCTGCAGATGGCTCCCCAGGCCGTCCAGGGCATCCGCCTCCACCCGGCCGCCGCCCGCCTTCCGCGCTTCGCGGATCGCCTGCCGGAACAGCCCCTCCGCCTCCGCCCCCCTCCGGCCGTGGTGCGCGGCGGAGGCCGCCCGCCTCAGGGCCTCGGCGCGCCGCTCGCCTTCGACGACCGCGGCGAGCCGCTCCCACGCCCTTCCGGCGGTCTCGAAGCGGTAGTGAACCTCTTCGAATTCCGCGCCGCGGATGAGGTAGAGGATCTCGATCTCGCGGAACTCCTCGCCGGCGAGGCGCGCGTGCTCCGCCAGCTCCAGCGCGAACGCGTCCGCTTCCCGCGGCCCCCGGACGCCGTCCGCCTTCGGCGCCCGTCCGCCGGCGACCTCCTCGACGATGGCGAGCGCGAGGCCGTGAAGCCGCTCGCGGTCGCCCGGCATCTGCAGGCGATAGGCGGCGTCACGCAGGATCGCGTGCCGGAAGAGGTGCGCCGACTCCGCGGCGGGCGGGGGAGGGGAGGACATGGAGGAAGTGTAGCCGCGCCGCCGCGCCCGCAGGTCCTTGACGGCAGGCGGATCGCTGACTAAGCTGAGGCTTATATGCAGTCCATCGCCCGCCTGCGGTCTCTTCTCGGCCTCACCCAGCCCCGCCTCGCGCGGCTGACGGGGGTGCACCCGATGACCGTGAGCAAGTGGGAGCGCGGGGTGTTGCGCCCGAACGCGCCGCAGCGGGCGATCCTGCGGGCGCTGGAGGCCGC
This sequence comes from Planctomycetia bacterium, assembly GCA_020849035.1. Classification (GTDB taxonomy): domain Bacteria; phylum Planctomycetota; class MHYJ01; order WSZJ01; family WSZJ01; genus WSZJ01. The sequence continues at coordinate 15,878 of JADLHC010000117.1, read as the reverse complement.
CGCGGGCGGGCGGCCGGCGCCGTCGCCGGAAGCGGAGGAGCTTGCGGCGTGGCTCAACCGCGCCTACATGGACGTCTCGGAGGTGAAAGGGATGAAACTCAGCGCCAGCAACCAGCTTCGCGGGAAGGTCGTCGGCCTGACGCTCGGGCCCGTCTCGGCGAAGGTCGTGCTCGAGATCGCGCCGAGGGTGCGGATCGCGTCGGTGATCACGAGCGACTCCGCGCGGCGGCTCGGGCTGAAGGTGGGGAAGAAGGCCGTCGCGATCATCAAGGCGACGGAGGTGATCGTGGGGGTGGACGCGTGAGGCGGCTGGCGCCGGCGGCGTTCCTCCTTGCGCTGGCCGCCTCGTGCGGGGCGCCCGCCGGGCGGTCGCGCCGCCTCGACGTGGCCGCCGCGGCGTCGCTCCGGGACGTCCTGGAGCGGGCGGCTCCAGCGTTCCGCGCGGCGCACCCGGACGTCGAGCTGGCGTTCTCGTTCGAGGCGTCCTCGACGCTCGCGCGCCAGGTCCGCGAGGGGGCGTCGTACGCCGTGTTCCTCTCCGCCGACGCCGCCGTGCTGGACCTCGTCGGGGACAGGGAGGTCCCGGGGACTCGCCGCGTGTTCCTCGCCAACCGCCTCGCGCTCCTCGGCCCCGCCGATGCGCGCGGCCTCTCGCCTGCCACCGCCGACCCCCTGCGGTCCGTGATCTGCGGGCCCGAGGTGCCGGCGGGGAAGGCCTGGAGGGCGTGGCTGGGGCAGGGCGGCGGGCCCGATCCCGCGCGGCTGCAGATCGCGCAGAACCCGCGCGCCGCGCTCGCCCTGTTCGAGGCGGGAACCGTGGACTTCGCCTACGTCTACGCGACCGACGCCCGCGCCGCGCGGCGCCCCCACGCGGTCTGGACGCCGCCCGACGCCCCGGAGGTGACCTACGTCGCCGCCGCCCTCCGGTCGCCCGCCGACGCCCCCGCCCGCGCCTTCCTCGAATGGCTCGCCTCCCGCGAGTTCCGCGACGCCGCCCTCGCCGAGGGCTTCCTCGAGGCCTCCCCGCGATGAGCCCCTCCGAGATCGCCGGCATCTTCGCCCTCACCCTCAAGGTCGCCCTCCTCGCGATGGCCCTGATCGCCGTCCCCGGCGTCGCCGCCGGCTACCTCCTCGCCCGCGCCCGCTTCCCAAGCCTCGCCCTCGTCCGCACCGCCGTCACCCTCCCGCTCGTTCTCCCCCCCGTCGCCGTCGGGCTCTTCCTCCTCAAGGTCCTTTCCGTCCGCTCGCCGATCGGCCGCGCGACCGAGGCCCTGTTCGGCGCCCCCCTCCTGCTCACCTGGTGGGCCGCCGCCATCGCCTCCGCGGTCATGGCATTCCCCCTCCTCGTCCTCGGCGCCGAGCAGGCATTCGCCGCCGTCCCCCGGCGCCTCGAGGACGTCGCCGCCACCCTCGGCCTCCCGCCCTGGCGCGTCTTCCTCCGCGTCACCCTCCCCCTCGCCTCCCGCGGCATCGCCTACGGCGCCGTCTTCGCCTTCGCCCGCGCCCTCGGCGAGTTCTGCGCCACCTCCATCGTCGCCGGCCGCATCCCCGGCCGCACCGAAACCGTCGCCCTCGCCATCTACGGCTGCATCGAGTGCTTCCGCGAGCGCGACGCCCTCCTCCTCGCGGGCCTCGCCACCCTCGTCGCCTTCCTCCTCACCGCCGCTGCGGAGACCTGGCTCCGCCGGAGGACCGCGTGATCTCCTTCGACCTCCGCGCGAGGTACCCGGGATTTCGCCTCGAAGCGTCGGCGGCGTGGGACGTCCCCGCGGCCGCTCTCCTCGGCGCCAGCGGGTCGGGGAAGACGACGATACTGGAAGCGCTCGCTGGGCTGCGTCCCGAGGTCGGGGGGCGTTTCGGGATCGGCGGAGAGGAGATCGAGGGCCTGCCGGCGGCGAGACGCCGCGTCGGCTGGGTCCCGCAGGACGCGTCGCTGTTCCCGCACCTCACGGCGCGCGGAAACGTGGAGTTCGCGGGCCGGTCCCACGCCTCCGACGCCGCGATCGACGCTCTCGAACTCGCGCCGCTTCTCGACCGCCGCGCGCCGCAGCTCTCGGGCGGCGAGCGCCAGCGCGTCGCGATTGCCCGCGCCCTCGCTGCGAGGCCACGGCTGCTTCTCCTCGACGAGCCGCTCGCCTCCGTGGACCGCCCTCTTCGCGCCCGGATCGTTCCGTTCCTCGCCCGCATCCCCCGCGACCTCGGCGTCCCGACGCTCCTTGTCACGCACGACCCTCACGAAGCCGTCGCGCTGGCCCAGCACGCCGTCGTCCTCGACCGCGGCCGCGTCGCCGCCCAGGGCGACCCGCGCGGCATCCTCGCCAGCCCCGCCGCCCTCGGCGTGCTCGAGGCGCTCGGGGCCGAGAACCTGTTCGAGGTCCGCGCTGTGGCGCAGTCGCCCGGCGTCGTCTCGCTCGAAACCCCGCGCGGCGGACGCCTCGAGATGGCCGCCGTCGCCGGCTTCCCCGCGCCGTCGCGCGTCGCCGTCCGCGCCGAGGACATCCTCCTCGCCGGCGCCGAGCCCGGGCCCGTCTCCGCCCAGAACGTCATCCCCGGCGAGGTCGCTTCCCTCGAGAATCTCGGCGACCACGTCTACGTCCGCCTCTCCACCGCCGCCGATTCGTGGGTCGCCAAGGTGACCGCCCGCGCCGTAACGAAACTCGGCCTGGCGCCGGGGCGCCGCGCGTGGATGCTCGTCAAGGCACATGCCGTGCATGCGTTCGGCGACACACCCTGATTCGGCTGGTGTCCGCCGCCGTCCTGGCCGAACCGGCGCTGGATGACCGCGTGCGGTTGCCGGAAACGCGGCTGGAAGGGTCGTCGATCTCCTCCGGCGGCGGGTTCGAAGGCCGCTTCCGCAGTGCACCGAGCCGTCCGGCGAACAGCGCGTCGTGCTTGCCGTCCTTCGACCAGCCCTCCGACAGCGCCAGGACCTCCAGCGGCGGAAACAGCGCCGCCATTTCACCCTCGCGCAGCAGGTGCCGCCTGTGCGGTCTCCCGTGCCGATCCAGATTCCGCACCGTCGCCTGGCATGCCACGAGCACCCCTCCGGGCCGCAGCAGCGCCGGCAGCCGCTTCCACACCCGCCGCCTCAGCCAGTGGAACACGAGGATCAGGTCCCACGGTCCGCGAGGTGGCGCATGGGCGTCCAGGTCGAGCGCGACGGTACGGATCCGCACGCCCGCATCCCTCGCGCGCCGGCGCGCCATCGCCAGTCCCTTCCGCGAAATGTCGGCGATCGTCACGTCCAGGCCGCGCTTCGCCAGCCAGATCGCGTTGCGCCCCGATCCGCCCGCCACGTCGAGGGCGCGTCCGCGCCGAGGCAGCAGCCGCCCCAGGGGCGTCAGGAGCCTCGACGGCTTCGCGCGCGGCTCTTCCGTTGCATAGCGCAGATCCCAGTGCCGTCGTTCCTTCCCGGACATGGCGCGGCCCTCGTGGCGGAAGCGGGGCTCCTCAGCTTACTTGAACCGGCGCCGACGGTCGTCCTACCATCGCCCGACATGCCCCCGCCTTTCGCCTCCCGCCCCCGCCTCGAGACGCCGCGCCTGCACCTCGCGCCGGCCAACGCGTCCGATGCGCAGGCCCTTCAGTCGCTCTGGAACGAGCCTGAGGTGCGGAAATATCTCTGGGACGGGGAGGAGGTCCCGCTCGAGAAGGCGCGGGAGGCAGTCGAGGCGATGAACGCGGGCTTCCGCGAGAAAGGCTACGGCCTCTGGTGCGTGAGCCTGCGGCACTCGGGGGTGCTGGCGGGGTTCTGCGGGCTGCGCGGATTCGGCGATGCGGGCGCGGTCGAGCTGCTGTTCGGGCTGGCGCCGTCGCGCACGGGGCAGGGCTACGCGACCGAGGCGGCTCGCGCGGTGCTGGCCCACGCGTTCGGGGCGTGCGGCCTGGTGGAGGTCTGGGGGCGCGTCGACGAGCCGAATGCGCGGAGCGCGAAGCTGCTGGAGCGGCTGGGGATGTCGTTGCGGCGCACGACGGCGGGGAAGCGCCACCGGCTTCTCGAGCATGCCGTCGCGGTCGCGGACTTCCGGACCGCGTGACGGCCCCCGCGAGGCGCCGCCGCGGACCGGCGGCGCCCGTCACGGCCGCTTCAGGCTCAGATCGTGTGAGCGCCTGTCTCCCCGTCGGTTGGCGGCACCGGATTCAGCTCGTCCGAGGGCCCCTGTTCCACAAAGGACGGCTCGTCATTGGGCATCGGCCCCGGCCCCGGATCGGGTCCCGAATAGCCCGGCACCGGCGGCGGCGGACAGGCCCAGTTGAACGTCGATGTCATCGCCACGAGAACCAGCACGGACAGCAGCAGGATGCGGCGCATGGTGTCCTCCTCTTCACTTCGCCAGAGAGAAAACTGGAATTTGATGCAGTGAAATGCAAGGCGCGTGCCCGGAACGGCGGGGGAGAGGGAGGTCGAAAAGGGGCGGGAAAGCGGCGTGGGCCGCAAGCGCTGCGGGAATGGAGCCTCGGAGTTCAGAACGGCTGTGCGGCGCGTGAACGGACGGTTAACGCGATGCGTCAAGGGTCAGGGTGACGGGAGAATCTCCGGGCAGGAAGTCGTGCTCGAACTCCGTCCAGTCCTGGCCTTCCCCCGTGACGACGACCCGGTACGGGGCGGGCGGGAACGGGTCCACGAGCGCGGAGAAGCGGCCGTCGGCGTCCGTCGTAAGGACGGCGCAGAGGAACCATCCGTTGTTGACGAGCAGGGAGCTTCCGGCGCACGGGCGGCCGTCGGGACTCGTGAGGCGGCCCTCGATTCGCCTCCCGACGCGGTACTGCAGGACATACGAGCTCCCGGGGCGGACCGGCTTCATCACCGGAAGGACCCATCCCTCGTCCTCCGGCATCCGGGCGTTCTCCCAGGTCACGACCGGAAGAAACGGCTCGTCCGGCAGGCCCGGAAACTCCGCGCTTCCGCTCGCGTCCGACCTCTCCGTGCGTCCATGCGCCGAGACCCGGACGTCGGTCATCGGCCTGCCGGCGGGATCCAGCACCGTGACCGTCGTGACCGGCGTCGGAGACGAGACCTCGAACCAGAAGGCGTGCAGCAGCAGGCCGGCGTTGCCGGGTCGGGCCGCGGCCTCGTCCGTCCCGAGACAGGCGGCTCCCCCTCCGCCCTCCCGGGCCTCGCGGCCGAGGCACCAGACCCGGGCGACGGTCCCCTCCGCCACGGGAACGGCAAACGACCCGTCTCCCGCGGTTCGCACCCGGCCGGAGAGCCGGCCGGAGTACCAGACCCACGCGCCGAGGCGTCGCGCACCTGCACGGCGAGCAGCATCCACGAGAGGCCCGCCGCCCACAGCCACACGAACGCAGTCCCGCGCCGCTTCATGCCCCTGCCGACGCCCGGCCGGGCCGCTGGTTCGCCTAATCGTGCGAGACCGGCTCGTCCTCGAAATCCTCGGTCTTGAATCTGTCGTCCGCCGGAAGCTTCGCCAGCTCCGCCTTCACGAGGTCCTGGTGCTCGACTTCCTCCTGGCGCAGCTCCGTGAACAGCTCCTTCACCCCGGCGTCCTTGATCACCTTCAGCGCCCCGTCGAAGAACGCCCACGCCTTCTCCTCGCACCGCAGCGCCACCGTCAGCGCCTGCCGGGGCGTCATGAACGTCCGCGCCTCGTCCGTGTCCGGCGCCTCCACGTCGAACAGCATCTGCCGCGAAACCGTGACGGGATCCTTCGGAAACAGCTTCCCGCGCCGCTCCGCCAGTTCCGCACGGTGCTTTTCCTCGTTGCCGGCCATGAACTTGTAGAAGCGCGCCGAATCGGGCGTGTGGTGGGTTTCCATCTGGGACGCGAAGTCCTCGTACCGCTCCTTCGCCTCCTCCTCGATGAAGATCGCGAGGTCGAGCGCGTCCTTGAGCGAGAGCCTGGCGAAGTCGATGCCCCGGGTGGCCATGGAGGTGTTCCTATTTCTGCAGGAAGAGGTCGAGGATGTTCTGGCGGGGGAGGGCGTTCGCGGAGAGCTCGGCCTGGCGCGCCTTGACGAGGGCGTCGTAAGTCGGCGGCGGGTTGGGATCGCGGAAGAAGACGCCGGTGTAGAGCTCGCGGCCGTAGTCCTGGGCGAGGGACAGCGCCTTGATGCGGTCCGTCGGGTCGTGCTTCATGTCGGCGAGCGCCTTCATCTTCTCTTTCTGCGCCTTGATCTGTCCCGACTCCTCGCCGTAGGTGACGCACGGCGACTGGATGTTGACGAACGAGAAGCCCGGGTACCGGATGGCCTCCTCGAGCATCGCGGTGAGCCCGGGTAGGTCGGCCGGGGTGCCCTGCGCGACGAACGGGGCGCCGTAGGAGAGCACGTACATGAGCGGGTTGAGGGGCTCCTCGAGGCTCCCGTACATCGACGTCACCGTCTTGAGGCCGCGCGGCGACGTCGGCGACAGCTGCCCCTTCGTCAGGCCGTAGATCTGGTTGTCCATCACGATGTACGTCAGGTCGATGTTCCGGCGGACCGCGTGCGCGACGTGCCCGCCGCCGATCGAGAACCCGTCTCCGTCGCCGCCCGCCACGAGCACCAGCAGCTCGGGGTGCGCGATCTTGATCCCCTGCGCGATCGGCAGCGCGCGCCCGTGAACCGAGTTGAACCCGTACGCCGTCGTGTACCCCGGGATCCGGCTCGAGCAGCCAATCCCCGAGATGAACGCGATCTCGTGCGGGGGCCGCCCGACCGCCGCCAGCGCCCGGTAAACCGCCTGCACCACCCCGAAGTCGCCGCATCCGGGGCACCAGATCGGCTTCAGGTCGCTCCGGAAATCCTTCGCCTGCAGCGTCGGGACCGGGGCCGGCATCGCGAGTGTCATGGTGTCATTCCTCCTGGGGCATCGAGTCGCCGGACTGGTGCATCGCCTGCGCCTGCTCCCGCAGGCGCCGCACGATCTCGGCGGGCTGGAACGGGTTCGCGCCGCTCCGCGCGTACGACTTCAGGCCCTTCGGCAGATCGAGGACCATCTTCATGATGTGGTACAGCTGACCCTGGTGGCTCTGCTCCACCACCAGCCCCGCCTGCACCCCCGACAGGAAGTCGTTGAAGAACTCCTCCGCGATCGGATACAGCAGCCGCGGCACCAGCAGCTTCACCTTCACGCCCTTCCTCTCCGCCACCCGCAGCGCCTCCCGCGCCACCCCCGCCACGCTGCCCCACGCGATCAGCGCCAGCGGCGCGTTCGGATCGCCGTACGTCTGGAACAGGTCGCGGCGCGTACGGATCGGGTTGAGCTTCCTGAAGCGCTTCTCGTTCATCTTCGCGTGCATGATCCCGCCCGAGATCGGCGCGCCCTTCTCGTTGTGCTCGATCCCCGCGGCGAGGTAGTTGCCGCCGGGCATGCCGGGCTCGGAGATGGGGGAGATGCCGGATTCGGTGAAGCGGTAGCGGGCGTAGTGGGTCCCGAGTTCGGAGTTGGCGGGCCTGAGCCGGTCGACGAGGCGGAATTTCGACGTGTCGATGGGGTCGCAGGTTTCCTTGCGCTGCGAGATCTCCTGGTCCGAGAGGATGACGACGGGCGTCTGGTACATCTCCGCCATGTTGAACGCCTCGACCGTGATCTCGAACGTGTCGGCGACGCAGGTCGGGGCGAGCACGGGACGGAGGACGTCGCCGTGGGCGGAGAAGGCGGCCTGGTAGAGGTCGGCCTGCTCGGTCTTGGTGGGGAGGCCTGTGGACGGGCCGCCGCGCTGGACGTTGACGAGGACCAGCGGCAGCTCGGCGATGGTCGCGAGGCCGAGCATCTCGGTCTTGAGCGACATCCCCGGGCCGGAGGTCGCCGTCATGGCCTTCTTGCCGGCGAAGGAGGCGCCGACCGCGGCGCCGATGCCGGCGATCTCGTCCTCGGCCTGGAGGACGGAGCCGCCGTACTTCCAGATCTCGCGGGACAGGAACTGCATGATCTCGGTCGAGGGCGTGATCGGGTAGCCGCCGAAGAACTGGCAGCCCGAGAAGATCGCCGCGGCGCCGCACATGTCGTTGCCGTCGGTCAGCAGCTTCGGCGAGACCGTCTTCGGCCGCTCCATGACCCGCGGCGTCTTCAGCGGATGGTCCTGCGCGTACTTCCTTCCCGCTGCCAGCGCGCGCTCGTTCGCCTCCAGCAGCTCGGGGCCTTTCTTCGCCAGCTTCTTGCGCAGCCCCTTCATCACCCCGTCCCCGCCGATCCCGAACCAGCCGGCGATCAGCCCCAGGATCACGGTGTTCTTCGCCTTGTCGGTTTTCGCCGACTCCTTTGCCATGTCGGCGATCGGGACGGGGAAGACCTCGGCGGGGGTGACGCCGGGGAGGGGGAGCTTGTCGGGGGCGACGCCGGTCTTGCTCTCGTAGATGACGATGGTGTTGCCGCCGACGGGGAGCTCGCCGCCGAACTTGAGGAAATCCTCCCAGTTGAGCGCGATGGCGACGTCTAGCGTGCCGCCGGGGTTGAGGACGGGCTCCGTCGAGAGCCGGACGCGGCAGCTCGACTCGCCGCCGCGGATCTGCGAGCCGAAGCTCTTGGTCATCATCGCGTGGTAGCCCTCCGTGGCGACCGCGGCGATGAGCGACTCCCCGGCGGAGACGATGCCGTCGCCTCCGGAACCGGCCATGCCGATGACGAGATCTGTAGTCATAGCGCTCCTGCAACCTGGGTGGGTGACGGGGCGGAAAGGGGAATTCCGCGCAGCGCGGCGGAATGCCGCGGGCTCAAACGCGCGCCGGACGACTCGCGGACGCAACGGCGGACCATGCTCGGGCGACCCGTGACCGGAGGAGGGTGGCGGCTCGATGAGGTCATCGATATCCCTTGCCTCCGTAATGACTTTCGTCGAAGAAGCGCGACCCGGCAAGGGAAACTTCGAAAGCGCAGTCGCCGGCCGGCGGCGGCCCGCGTGCTTTAATGGGCCCGTGGCTTCCTCCGCGCGACACGGCCTGGCGACGTCCCTCATCTCGATCGCCGTCGGCAGCGCAGCCGTCGCAGCCGCCCTCGGCTACAAGGCCTGGGTCGATCGCCGCAACGAGCGCCTCGCCCGCGAATCGGCCCCGATCGTCATTCATGACCGGCCGCCCATCCGCTACGGGCCGGCGGAAACCCCCGGCGCCGTCCCCGCCCGCCCCCCCGTGACCGGACGCACCCCGGACCAGAGCTTCAGGGATGCCCTCCGCTTCGCCGAAACCCTCGCCGACCAGGGCGAATTCGCGGCCGCCCTCGACCGCCTCGCCCTGCTCTCCGCCGAGTTCCCCGACCGCTCCGCCGCCGTCGAGCCCGTCCGCGCCGAGGTCGAGGTGCTCGTCCAGGCGGCGTGCGAGGAGGCGGAGGCCCGCGCGCGCAAGGACCCCGTCCGCGGGACCGAGGCGCTCGAGGAGCTCGCGGCCCGCGTTCCCGCCGCCGATTCGGCCCGGCTCATCACCCTTCGCGACCGCCTCCGTTCCACCGCCGCCCGCGATCACGCCGCGCGCCGCCTCGCCGAGGCCGACACGCTCGAGAAGCAGGGGAGGCACGACGACGCCGTGGAAGCGCTGCTCGAGGCCGCCCGCGGCCTCCCCGGCGAGGAGAAGGACCGCGCGCTCGTCCGCGCCATCCGGCTGGTCCAGCGCGTGCGCTACGAAGGCGTCGTCGCCCCCGCCCGCCTCGCCGCCATCCCGCTTCAGGATCTCGACGCCGTCGAGCGCGCCGTCGAGGCCGCGCTCGCCGCGCCCGCGGGAAAGCCGCTCGAGGACGCGCTCGCGCGGCTCGCCGCACTTCCCGAGGCCGACGGCGAACTCGTCGCCGCCGTCATTCTCCGGGGCGGCACGCCCCTCGACGCGCCGGTCGGGGAGCGGGTCGTCGAGCACGACGTCCCGGGGCTGGGGAAGCGCCGCTACGCCGTCTCGGTGCCGGACTCGGGGCTGCCGACGCGTCCGAAGCCGCTCGTGCTCATCCTCGAGCCCGGCGAGGGCCCCCCCGAGATCGCGCGCGGTGTCGCGCGCGGCTGGCGCCAGGCGCTCGAGGACCGCGCCATCGTCGCCGTCGGCATCCCCGAGCAGGCCTCCGGCTGGGGCCCCAACCGCCGCGGCGAATCCCATCCGCAGGCGATCCTGGCGGACCTGCGGAAGCGCCACCTGTTCGACCCCGACCGTGTCGTGCTGGTCGGGACCTCGGCGGGCGCGCACGGCGTCTGGTTCCAGGCGATGCGGCGCGGCGACCTTTACGCCGCGTTCGTCGGCGTGGCGGGCACCCCCTACGCGCCGATGTACGGCTCCCACTGGCACGACTGGATCGCCAACCTCGCCGTCGCCCCCGGGCGCGCCCTCGTCGGCGCGAAGGAAGACGTCTTTCCCGTCGCCCACGCGCGGAGGTTCGCGGAGCTGGCGCGCGAGAAGGGCGCCCGCGTGGAGGTCGTGGAGGCGGCGGACCGCGCGCACGAGGGCGCTTCCGCCGAAGAGGTCCGCAAGGCCGTGGCGTGGGCCCTCTCGCAGAAGCGGGCGACGCACCCCGCGCGCATCGCATGGTCCACCGACAACCTCGCGGACGGCCGCTGCTCGTGGCTCGAGATCACGGCGATCTCGAAGGACGCCGGCGAGGTCACGGTCAACTTCGTCGACGACTTCGGGCGGACGGTCGAAAGCCGCCGCATCGCGAAGGACTGCGCGCGCGTCGAGGCACGCGACCTCGGCACCCGGATCGAGATCGCCGCCACGCGCGTCCAGAAGCTGCGCGTCTGGTGGGACGGCCCGCCGAAGGACGTGGAGCCTTCCGTCACCGTCGTCGTGAACGGCCGCGAGGCCTGGCGCGGCATCCCCGGGGACCGCGGGCCCCGCTTCATGATCGAAGAGGCCCGCCGCACCGGCCGGCGCGACCGCGTCTCCCGCGGGTTCGTGGAGATCGCGGTTCCCTGAAACAGAAGCGGCGCCGCGGTGACCCGCGGCGCCGCCTGTCGTGTCCTCCGTCCGCCTACTTTCCGCCCGCCGCCTTCTCCGCCGCCGCCACCTCCGCGAGCGCCTTCTCCGCGTCCTTCGCCACGGGCTGTCCCTTGAAGTCGACCTGCACCGACTTCAGCAGTTCCCGCGCCTTCGCGAACGCCTTCGCGTCCTTCGCCGCCTGCGCGTCCTCGATCTTCTTCCGCGCCTCCTCCGTCAGCCTGTCCAGCGCGGCCTGCGCCTTGTCCGTGTACGCCTTCGCGCCCGGGTTCTTGCCCATCGCCTTCAGGATCCCGGCGTACGTCTCCACCGCCTCCTTCGTCTTCCCGTCCGTCGCCGCCTTCTCGCCCGCGGCCAGCTTGTCCAGGAGGTACTGGTACGAGTCGCTGTCCAGCCCCGCTCCCACCACCTTCTCCGCCTCCGCCATCTTCTCGATCACCTGCTTCGCCGACATCGAGCCCTGCTGCTTCCCGATCTCCGTCCCGTCCGGCTTGCACCACACCGTCGCCGGCGCGCGGAACGTCCCCTGGAAATACTTCCCGCCCGCGCTCGCGTTGCACGCCACATGCTCCTCGCACGTGATCGTCGGGTGCAGCTTGCACATCTCCTTGTCCCCCACCTTCTCCGTGCCGTGCCCCGAGTCCTTGCTGCAGTACACGTTCACCCACCGCTTCGAGGCCGCCACGAAATCCTTGTTCGCATAGACGGAACTGTCCATGCCGGTGCAGCCCGGTCAGCCGTCCTTGTGGAACGTCACGTGGATCGGCACGTTCCGCGCCTTCGCCTCCGCGAGGGCTTCGTCCCAGCTGTGCGCCCAGCGGCATTGCGGTCCGCCGGCGAGGGCGGGAAGGGCCGCCGCGGCGAGGACGGCGGCGGTGAACAGGAATCGGCGCATGTCGCGTGCTCCTTATAGATTTCGTGGCCGGTCAGGAGCCCCGACTATAGGAAATGCCCGCGCGAGCCGGTACCCAATTCCGCCGTCCCGCGGCCGCGGGTATCATCCGCACTGCCGGGGGGCTGTCGGAGCCTGCGCATGACCCGCACCTTCATCGCCGCCGTCGTCCTCGCCCTGGTCGCGCCGGTCCCCGCGGCCGCGGACGGCGCCGCACGCGCGGCCCAGGCGCAGAAACTCGCGGGGGAAGGGAAGCTGCGCGAGGCCGCCGACGCGCTCGAGGAGGCCGCGGAGGGCCTGCCCCCGAACGAAGCCGCCGGCGTGAAGACGCGCGCGGCGCTGTGGCGCCGGCTCGCGCGATACGCGGGCGCGATGGAGACAGAGACGCTTCTCGAAGTCGCGCCGGGGACGCTCGACGCCGTCGAGCCGCTCGTGGAGGAGTACCTCGTCGCGGGCGACCCCGACCGCCGCAACGCGATCTCCCAGAAGCTCACGTCCCTGGAGGAGGCGACCCCCGCCCTCGTCGCGGCCGTCCTCCTCCGCGGCGGCGACTTCCAGGACGTCCCCGCCGGCGACACGGTCGAGACCTACTCGCTCCCCGGTGGCGAAACCCGCGAGATCTGCATCAGCGTCCCGCGCGACTACACGCCCGACCGCCCCTGGCCCGTCTTCATGAACCTCCACGGCACCAACGCCACCATCGACTACTGCCGCCAGTACGCCCCCTACCTCCGCCAGTGGGCCCGCGGCCGCTTCATCGTCGCCCAGCCCGCCAGCGCGCGCAAATCCGGGTGGGGCCCCATGATGATCGGCGAGCAGCAGGCCCCCGCCGCCCTCCAGCACCTGCGGAAGAAGTTCCCCATCGACCCCGACCGCATCTGGCTCGCCGGCCAGTCCATGGGCGCCCATGGCACCTGGCACCAGGCCATGCGCCACGGCGACCTCTACGCCGCCTTCCTCCCCAAGGCCGGCTCCCCCTACGCCGCCTACGGCAAGAACTGGAAGGACTACCTCGACAACCTGCGCTTCGGCCCGTCTTACTTCATCCACGGCGCCCTCGACCCGATGTTTCCGATCAAGACCCCGCGCGAGTTCGCGGAGATCGCGAAAACGATGAAGCTCAACGTGGACTACCACGAGTTCGCGAACAACGGCCACGAGGGCGCAAGCGAGGAGGAGATCCTCAAGTCGTTCGAGTGGGCGACCGACAAAGTCCGCACTCCCTACCCGAAGTCCTTCGCGTGGACCGCCGACTACCCCGAGGTCGCCCGCTTCTCGTGGATCGAAGCCACCCGCTTCGACCCTTCCGTGAAGTGCGACCGCGTGCAGTTCCTGGACCAGGACAAGAAGCCCGTCGAGACGCGCGCGGTGCTGACCGAGGCGGCGCGGTTCTCGGTGGAGGTGAAGGAGCAGGTCGTCGAGCTGAAGGCGAGGAACATCTCGAAGATCCGCGTCTTCTGGAACCCCGCCGTGGTAGACCTGTCGGCGGAGGTGACGGTGAAAGTGAACGGCCGGTCCCGCTGGAAAGGGAAGCCGGTCGTGAGCGTGCGGCAGATGCTCGACGAGGCGCGCCGCACGGGGCGCAGGGACGTCGTGATGTGGGGAAGCGTCGAGGTGGACGCCAACTGAGGAGGTGGGGGATGGCCGCGAAGAAGAAGGCGCCGGAGGCGGGAAGCGTGACGTGGTTCGACCTGACGGTGAAGGACGCGCGGAAGGCGCGCGACTTCTACCGGAAGGTGGCGGGGTGGAAGGCGGCGGGCCATCCGATGGAGGGGTACGAGGACTACGTCATGACCCTGCCCGGCACGGGGAAGGTCGTGGCCGGCATCTGCCACGCGCGCGGCCCGAACCGCGGGATCCCGGCGCAGTGGATGCTGTACATCACTGTGAAGGACCTGGGCCGCGCGCTGGCGGCGGCGCGGCGGGCGGGCGGCCGCGTCGTCCACGGCCCGCGGGCGATGGGCGGGCGCATGGCCGTCGTGCGCGACCCGGCCGGCGCCGTCTGCGCGCTCTTCGAGCACGCGAAATAAAAACATGAACACGCGCGCCGAGCCCGGCCGCTTCGCCCGGTGGACCCGCGGGCTCCTCTGGTCCGAAACCGTCCACCGCTTCTTCTCCGCCTCCATCCCCGCCATGCCCGACTGCCCCGCCGACGCCGAGATCCGCCCCGCCACCCCCGAGGACGCTTCCCATATCGCCGTCGCCTTCCCCCACGTCCCGCTCGAGCAGCGCCTGGCCGCGGGGGACCTGTGCTGGCTGGCGTGGGTCGGCGGGAGGCTCGCGCACCAGACGTGGACGTCGACCACGCGCGCGTTCATCCCGCAGGTCGAGTACGAGCGCCGCCTCGCGCCGGACGAGGTCTACGTCTACGACTGCGTGACCGTGCCGGACTGGCGCGGCCACGGCCTCTACCCGGCGACGGTCGTCCTCGCCGCGCGCCGCCACCTCGCGCTCGGCAAGAGCCGCGCCGTCCTCGGAGTCCTCTCGGACAACGGGCCCTCGCTTCGCGGCGTCGCCAAGGCCGGCTTCACCCCCGAGTTCGACCACGTCTTCCGTGCCTGCCTCGGCCTCCACTGGCAGCGCGAAATCCGCCTCGACCGGCGCACGGCCTGACCCGCCACCCGGCCTTCCAATTTGAAACCGGCGGCCCTTCCCGCCCCGAATTCCCCTTTTCGCTTGACGGCCCCCCGCGCCTCCCTATACTTCCTCTCCCCCCGAGTTCGGGGACCCGTCCGGAAGGCCGCCGGAATGACGGCGTGCTCCCACGGACGAGGCGCCGCCTGAATCCCGCCGGCAAGGTTTCAGGCGAGGCGCCCTTTTCGTCGTTTGGGGCCGTGCGTCGGAATCAGTCGTCAGAGGAGAGAGGAACGGACATGTCAGTGGAAGCGGCGAAGGCGGCGGCCCCTGCGGCGGCCGGGACGGCAACGGCCGAGCGCGGCCGGCGGAAGGTCGAGATCGGCATCGTGACGTCGACGAAGATGCAGAAGACGATCGCCGTCTCCGTGGACCGGATCGTCCGGCACGGCAAGTTCGAGAAGCAGCTCACGCGCCAGACGGTGCACAAGGCGCACGACGAAAAGGGCGAGGCGAGGACGGGCGACCTCGTCGAGATCATCGAGACACGCCCGCTGTCGAAGACGAAGCGGTGGCGGCTGGTGCGCATCGTGCGCAAGTCGCAGCTCGCGACGGTGACGGGCTCGCTGGAGAAGGAGGACGCGAGCAAGGTGAAGGGCGGGCAGAAGGGGAAGAAGAAGGACGAGGCGACGCCGGCCGGGGCCGCTCCGGCGAAGGCCGAGGCGCCCGCCAAGGGGAAGGAGAAGAAGTAACCCATGATCCTGATGAAGACGAAGCTGGACTGCGCCGACAACACGGGCGCGAAGATCGTCCAGTGCATCAAGGTGCTGGGCGGGACGAGGCGCCGCTACGCGCACATCGCGGACGTCGTGATCGGCGCCGCGAAAAAGGTGACGCCGGGCGGCGGCGTGAAGCAGGGCGAGATCGTCAAGGGCGTCGTCGTCCGCACGGTCCGCCCGCTCGGCCGCGAGGACGGCTCCTACGTCCGCTTCGACCGCAACGCCATCGTCCTTCTCGACAACGAGCTGAATCCCCGCGGTACGCGCATTTTCGGCGCGGTGCCCCGCGAGCTGCGGGCGAAGTTCATGAAGATCATTTCGCTGGCGGCGGAGGTCGTCTAATGAGCCACATCCTCAAGAACGACCGCGTGAAGGTCCTGGCCGGGGTGGACTCGGACAAGGAGCCCTCGCGCGTGGTGCGCGTGATCGGCGACAAGCAGACGGCGATCGTGCAGGGGCGGAACATGCGGTGGAAGCACCTGCGCCGGTCGCAGGACTACCCGCACGGGGCGCGCGTGCAGAAGGAGGCGCCGATTCCCCTCTCGCGGCTGATGGTGGTCTGCCCGGGGTGCGGGAAGCCGACGCGCGTGAAGTTCCAGGTGACGGAGAAGGCGAAGACGCGCATCTGCGCGAAGTGCAAGAAACCGCTGGGCGAGGGCAAGTAACCATGGCGCGACTGCTCGAGAAGTACCAGAAGGACATCGTCCCGAAGCTGAAGGAGAAGCTGGGGATCGGGAACATCATGGCCGTCCCCCGGCTCAGGAAGATCACGCTCAACATGGGCGTCG
>JADLHC010000116.1 GCA_020849035.1 Planctomycetia bacterium | reverse complement strand
GCCTGGTCCCCGAGGGCCGCCCGCCCCCGCTCGGGCGTCTTTTCCGCCAGCGCCCGCTGCGCCCCGGCCTTCCTTTCGGACGCCCCGGCGCGCGCGACGTCGCCGCGCCGCTTCCAGTACGGGACGCAAATCGCCTCGTAACGCGCCGCCCAGCGCCGTCGCGCCCGCAACTCGAGCGCCAACGCCCCGACCTCGTCGCCCTCGCTGCGGCGGGAAGCGACCCGGCTCTCGAACCGGCCCCACTTCCAGTAGTTCTCCGCATCCTGCACGATCCAGCCGTCGAGGAACTGGCGGACAGCGACGCGCACGTCGTTGGGGATCGTCCCGGCTTTCGCGGCGCAGGCCTTCGCCCGCTCGCGCGCCTCCTTCGCCAGCCTGTCGTCCTCCTCCGCGTACCTCGTCCACCACGCCAGCGCGCCTTCGTCCCCGTCTTCCTTCGCCTCCTTCACGGCCAGCGCGGAGAGCGGCGCCGAGCCCGACTCGAGCGACTCCGCCGCCGCCTCCCACCACGCCGCGGCCTCCGCCATTTCCCCGCGCCGCTCCATCCGCTCCGCCTTCTGGCGCGCGTTCGCCCATCCCTCGCGGTTTGCCAGCGCGGGGGAGCACATCAGCAGCAGCAGCGCGATCCGCTTCATCGCCGCCATTATGATGCCGCGCGCCCCCCGCGCGGCGACGCGCCTCGATTGACGCACCGCGACAATCCGAGCGCTTCTTTGACCCGCCCGCCCCGCCCCCGCTAGAATCGCGGCGCCGAAGGCCGAACATTCCCCTGACTTCCGCCTAAAACCCGCCTAAAAGGGCCCCGCCATGGCGTTCGCCCATCTGCACTGCCACTCGACTTACTCGCTTCTCGACGGCCTCGCCCGGGTGGACGACCTGCTCGACGCCGCGAAGCGGGCCGGCCAGACGGCCCTCGCGCTGACGGACCACGGCAACCTGTTCGGCGCCGTCGAGTTCTACAAGAAGGCCGCGGCACACGGCGTGAAGCCGATCATCGGCTACGAGGCGTACATCGCGCCGGGAACGATGACGGAGCGCGAGCAGCGGAACGGGAAGGCCTCGTACCACCTGACGATCCTGTGCCGGAACCAGAAGGGCTGGCACAACCTCGTCAAGCTGGCGAGCCTCGCGTACCAGAAGGGGTTCTACTACAAGCCGCGCATCGACAAGGAGACGCTGGCGGCGCATTCCGAGGGACTGATCGGCTTCAGCGGGTGCCCGAACTCGGAGTCGAGCGTGCAGATCCGCGGCGGGCAGGAAGATCTGGCGCTGAAGACGTGCGGCGAGTACCGCGACATCTTCGGGAAGGAGAACTTCTTCCTCGAGATCCAGGACCACGGGATGGATTTCGAGCGGCAGATCACGACGGCGGTCGCGAAGTTCTCCGGGAAGCTCGGCGTGCCGCTCGTCGCGACGAACGACGTGCACTACGTGCGGCGCGAGGACGCGCAGGCACAGGACGTGCTGATCTGCATCGGCACGAACCGCACCGTGAACGACGAAGGGCGCATGAAGATGTCGACGGACCAGCTCTACCTGCGCACCGAGGACGAGATGCGCGCGCTCTTCCGCGAGTTCCCGCAGGCGATCGACGTGACCGGCGAGATCGCCTCGCGCTGCGGCATCGAGTTCGACTTCAAGGCGCGCCACCTCCCGAAGTTCCCGATTCCCGACGGCTCGACGCCGACGCAGTACATGCGGCACCTGTGCGAGGAGGGGCTGAAGCGGCGCTACCCGGCGGTGACCGACGCGATCCGCCAGCGCCTCGACTTCGAGATCGACACGATCGACAAGATGGGGTTCCCGGGCTACTTCCTCATCGTCTGGGACTTCATCCACTACGCCAAGACGCACGGGATCCCGGTCGGCCCGGGCCGCGGCTCGGCGGCGGGCTCCCTCGTCGCCTACTCGCTCGGCATCACCGAGCTCGACCCGCTCAAGTACGACCTCCTCTTCGAGCGCTTCCTCAACCCCGGCCGCAACGAGCTGCCCGACATCGACGTGGACATCTGCCAGGAAGGGCGCGAAAAGGTCCTGCAGTACGTGCGCGGCAAGTACGGCGACGACCACGTCTGCCAGATCATCACATTCGGGACGCTGCAGGCGAAGGCGGCCCTGCGCGACGTCGGCCGCGCGCTGGCGTTTCCGCTCGCGGAGGTCGACCGCCTTGCGAAGAAGGTTCCGACCCGCGACCCGCAGGCGTCGAACCCGGTGCACGTGAAGCTGTCGCGCGCGCTGGAGATGGAGCCGGAGCTCAGGAAGGAGTACGAGGCCGACCCGCGCGTGAAGGAGCTCGTGGACATCGCGATGAAGCTCGAGGGCGCGACGCGCCACGCCTCGACGCACGCGGCGGGCGTCGTGATCAGCGACAAGCCGATCACCGAGCGCGTCCCCGTCTTCCGCATGGGCGACATCGAGTCCACGATGTTCTCGATGGAGGCCGTCGGCGAGCTCGGCCTGCTGAAGATGGATTTCCTCGGGCTGCAGACGCTGACCGTGATCGACAAGTGCCTGAAGCTGATCGAAAAATCGCACGGGAAGAAGGTGGAACTCGCCACGATCCCCCTCGACGATCCCAAGACCTACGAACTCCTCCAGCGCGGCCAGACCCGCGGCATCTTCCAGCTCGAATCCAGCGGCATGACCGAGCTCGTCGTCCGCCTCCGCCCCGACAATTTCGACGACATCGTCGCCCTTCTCGCCCTCTTCCGCCCCGGCCCGCTGCAGAGCGGGATGGACCAGCAGTACGTGAAGTGCAAGCACGGCGAGAAGCCGACGTACCTGCACCCGACGCTCGAGCCGATCCTGAAGGACACCTACGGCGTGATCCTCTACCAGGAGCAGGTCATGCGGATCGCGAACCGGCTTGCGGGGTTCTCGCTTTCGGAAGCCGACTCGCTGCGCAAGGCGATGGGCAAGAAGAAGAAGGAGCTGATGGAGAAGTTCGAGAAGAGCTTCGTCGCCGGCTGCGGGAAGAACGGGATCAAGGAGGAGATCGCGAAGGCGATCTGGGAGCAGATCGTGTTCTTCGCGGGGTACGGCTTCAACAAGTCGCACTCGGCGGCGTACGCGCTGGTGAGCTACCAGACGGCGTGGCTGAAGGCGAACTACCCGGTCGAGACGATGGCGGCGCTGATGACGTGCGACCGGGGGAACACGGACAAGGTCGTGGAGTTCCGCGACGAGTGCCAGGCGCTGGGCATTCCCGTGGACCCGCCCGACATCAACGAAGGCGAGCTCGAGTTCAGCGTCCACGCCGGCCGCATCCGCTTCGGCCTCGGCGCGATCAAGGGGATCGGCGACAAGCTCGTGGACTCGATCGTCGCCGGCCGCCAGAAGGTGGGCGGCCGGTACAAGGGGATCTTCCAGCTCGCGGAGACCGTGGACCCGAAGACGCTCGACCGCGGCTCGCTGGAGACGCTGATCAAGGCGGGCGCGTTCCGGTCGCTCGGGCTCAAGCGCTCGCAGCTCGCGGAGGTGGCGGAGCGGGCGCTGCGCGTCGGGCAGCAGCACCAGGCGGACAAGAAGCTCGGGCAGGGCGGCCTGTTCGGCGCGGCGGGGCCGACGCAGGAGCCGAAACTGCCGGACGCGCCGGAATGGGACGAGGAACTGCTCCTCAAGGGCGAGAAGGAGACGCTCGGCTTCTACGTTTCGAGCGACCCGATCACGAAGTGGTCCCCGATCATCAAGGCGTACTCCACCTCGACCGTCACGGCAGCCGGCGCGCTCGACGACGGCGCGGAAGTCCAGATGGGCGGCATCCTCACGTCCGTGACGAGCATGATCGTGAAGGCCGGCGCGAACGCGGGAAAGAAGATCGCGCGCCTCAAGCTGCGCGACTTCACCGGCTCCATGGAAGCGACCGTCTTCCCGAAGGAGCTGGAGCGCTTCGCGGACCTCCTCGCCGAGGATCGCATCGTGTTCCTTCGCGGCCGGGTGGACCGCTACCGCGAGGAGCCGAGCCTGCGGGTGGGAGAGGTGATCCCGGTGGAAAAGGTGCGCGAGGTCTGCTCGCAGCGCGTGCTGATCCGGCTGAAGGACGCGACCGACGCGGTGCTGGAGAAGATCCGGACCACGATCGGCACGTACCCGGGCACCTGCGAGATCGTGTTCCAGGTGCAGGCGGCGGACGGCTCGCGCGTCACGCTCACGACGGGCGGCCACTTCCGCTTCTCCCCCCAGCCCGAGGCCGTCGCGAGGCTCGAGGAGATCGCGGGACCGGGCGGTCTCGTCTGGAAACGCCGGGACCTGGACGGGGGGCCCGATCCCCGGAAGATGTGGAAGGAGAAAGCGGCGGCGCGCGCCGCGGGCGACTAGAATCCCCGCTCCATGCCCGCCCCCGCCACCGAGCGCCGCGTCCTGACGGTCCTGTTCTCGGACCTCTCGGGCTTCACGAGCCTGTCCGAGCACATGGATCCCGAGGACGTCACGGACATCATCGACTCGCTCTTCCGCCGCCTTCGCGCCGCGATCGAGAAGGAGGGGGGGACGGTGGACAAGTTCATCGGCGACGCCGTGATGGCGGTGTTCGGCGCGCCGGTGACGCACGCGGACGACCCGCTGAGGGCGGTGCGGGCGGGGCTGGCGATGCAGCGGGAGATGTCGGCGTTCAATGCGGAGCGGAAGCTCGAACTGGCGCTTCGGATCGGGATCAACACAGGTGAGGCGCTGTGGGGGAGCGTGGCGGGGGACCGGCCGACGGCGATGGGGGACGCGGTGAACGTGGCGCAGCGGCTGGAGGGGCTGGCGCGGCCGGGGACGGTGCTGGTGACGCGGGGGGTGGAGCGGGCGACGTTCCGGCGGATCGAGTACCGCGCGCAGGAGTCGAAGACGCTGAAGGGGCGGACGGAGGCGGTAGCGGCGTTCGAGGCGGTGGGGGAGAAGGCGGGGGTGACGGACGCTGCGGGGGCCGGGTTTTTCGGGCGCGAGGAGGAGCTGGGGCAGCTGCTGGAGTGGCACCGCAAGGGCGGGGCGCTGGTGGCGATCGAGGGGGACGCGGGGATCGGCAAATCGCGGCTGGCGGCGGAGTTCCTGTCGAAGCTGAAGTCGGAGTCGCCGCAGGCCTGGACGGCGACGGGGAGGGCGCCGGAGGGCGGGAAGGTGGCGCTGGGGGCGCTGGTGGACGTGGTGCGGACGGCGGCGGGGGGCGCGAAGCCGGTGGAGTGGCTCGCGGCAGGCTACCCGGCGGGCACAGGCGACGCGGCGCGCGCGACCGGCGCCCGGCTGATCGCGCGGTCGCTCGGCCTCGACTCGAGCCCGCTGGAGAACATCGACCCCGCGAACGTCGCCGACCTGACGCGCGCCGCCTGGGCCGGCTGGCTCCGCGGCCGCGCGCCGCTCGCGCTCGTCCTGGACGACATGGAGCACGCGGACTCCGCGCTCGTCGCGCTCCTCTCCGCCCTCGCGCCTCTTCTCCGCGGCTCCCGTGCCTCGATCCTCGTCACCGCCCGCCACGGCTTCTCCGCCCCCGCGGGATTCCGCCGCCTCGCCCTCGGCCCGCTCAAGCCCGAGGCCGTCGCCGCGCTCGCCGCCGACGCGCTCGGCCGCCCCGTCCAGCCCGGCCTCGTCCAGTTCCTCCTCGAACGCACCGGGGGCTCGCCCTTCTACTCGGCCCAGCTCGCCCGCTGGCTCGACGACGAGGGGCTTCTCGAGGGCGCCCCCGCGACGCTCGCCCGCCGCCCCGAGCGCCTGCCCGACGGCCTCCAGACCCTTCTCGTCGCCCGCCTCGACGCGCTCGACGCCGAAGCGCGCGACGCGATGAAGACCGCCTCGGTGTTCGGCCGCTCGTTCTGGCGCGGCGTCCTCACCGACGTCGCCGGGCGCGACACCGCCCGCGAGATCGCCTCCGCCACGCGCGAGGAAGTCGTCGAGGAGCGCCCCGCGTCGGCCCTCCCCGGCGACGCCGAGTTCGCCTTCCGCCAGTCGCTCATCCAGGAGGCGGCCTACTCTCTTCTCACCAAGCGCGACCGCGCGCGGCTTCACGCCGCGGCGGCGACGGCGCTGGAAGCGCGCGCCCCGGTGGCCGGCCGGGCGGCGATGGTGCTGGCGGCGCAGCAGCGGGAGCTGGAGGGAAAGGGGGACGAGGCGGCGCGGTTGTGGCTCGGGGCGGCGAAGGAGGCTGCGGCGGTGCAGGCCTGGGACGAGGCCGCCGCGCACGCCCGCGAGGCGAGGCGGCTGGGCGCGGCGTGGGAGGCGGCCTGCATCGAGCTGAGGGCGGCGGCGACGGCGGGCATTGCCGCGGATGCCGGGGGCCTGCTCGCGATCGTCGAAGCCGCGCCGGGGATTCCCCCGGGGGCGCTGTCCCGCGCGCTCATCGACCACTCCAGCATCTTGCAGCACACCCAGGGGCCGGAGAAGTACCTGGCCGCCACGGAGGCCGCCGTCGCGCGCGCCGACGACGCGCACCGCACGGAGGCCCGGTACTTCCGTCTCAGCGCGCTCGCGCTCTCGAGCCGGCTGGAGGAGGGGCTGGCCGCGGCGGACGAGATGCTGCGCGACGTGGCGGCGGTCCCGCCCGGCAGCACCTGGCAGGCGCGGGTGCTCGTCCAGCGCGGACTCATGCTCCAGCGCCGCGGCGAGTACGACGCGGCCGAGCGCGACTACAATTCCGCCGTCGAGACGTTCCGCGCCCGCGGCGAGACCCGCTCCCTCGCGGGCGCCCTCCGCGGCCGCGGCCTCCTCCTCCGCAACCGCGGCCGCCACCCGGACGCCATCCGCGACCTCGACGAGGCCGAGTCCCTCGTCCGCAACTCCGGCGACCACGTGGCCCTCGCCTCGATCCTCATGCAGCGCTGCCCCGTGCTCCGCCAGCTGGGCAGGCGCGAAGAGGCCCTGGCGTCCGTGCGCGAGGCCGCCGCCCTGGCGCGCGAGTTCAACCTCATCACGACGCTCGTGAACTCGCTCACCGCCGAGGGCAACGTCCACTCGGACTCCGGCGACGCGGAGGCCGCGAAGCGGTGCTGGACCGAGGGCCTGGAGCTGTCGCGACGGTCCGGGGACCGCTCGACGGGCGCAACCCTCCTGTCAAACCTCGCCTCCGTCGCCGCTTCGGAGGGGGATCTGAAGGGCGCGCGGCGGATGGCGGACGAGGCGCTGGAGGTGCAGCGGAGCATCGGGGGGAAGCGGCTCGTGATGGGCCTGCTCGTGCAGCTCGCGGACTACGACCTGGGCGAGGGGGCGCCGGCGGCGGCGAAGGCGCGGCTGGAGGAGGCTCTGGGGATCGCCGACGCGCTCGGGATCCGCGTGGAGGAGGCGACCGCGATCGCGCACCTCGCCGACGCGCGTCAGCGGCTCGGCGACGCGGCCGGCGCGCGCGCCGCCGTGGACGAGGCGCTCGCGCTGGCGCGGGCGAAGACGAACCGGGTCGCCGGCATCGGCACGTCCCTGGTCTGCGCGCGGGTGGAGGCCGCGCTCGGCAATCCCGCGGCCGCGCGCAGCCTCCTGGAGGAAGCGATCCGCGTCGCGGAGGAGGCGAATCTCCCGCTCCGCGCGGAGGAGCCACGCAGGGCGCTGGCGAAACTGCAGGGCGGCGGCGCGTGAGCCGGGCGCTGACCTGCGCGGAGATGCGGGCGCTGGAGAAGCGCGCCATCGAGGAGGCGGGGATCCCCGCGATCGTGCTGATGGAGAACGCGGGGCGCGCCGTGGCCTCCGAGGCGGAGCGGATGGCGCCGACGGGCCGGATCGTGGCGGTCTGCGGGCGCGGTAACAATGCCGGCGACGGGTTCGCGGCGGCCCGGCACCTGGACATCGCCGGTCGCGACGTGCGCGTCCTGGTCTTCGAGCCCTCGAGGCTTGCCGGCGACGCCCTCGTGAACTACCGGGCGCTGCGGTTCTCGCGCGTCGAGCTCGTCGAGGCGGCTGCCGGTCCCGACGCCGTCCGTTCCGCCGTCGCCGGCGCCTCTCTCGTCCTCGACGCCGTCTTCGGCACCGGCCTCTCCGGCCCCCTCCGCGAGCCGTGGCCCGCCGTCGTCGAGGCGATGAACGCCCCCGGCGTCCCCATCCTCGCCGTCGACGTCCCCAGCGGCCTCGACGCCGACACCGGCAGCACCCTCGGCGCCGCAGTCCGCGCCGCACGCACCGTCACCTTCCACGCCCCCAAGGCCGGCTTCGCCGCCGCCCGCCCCTTCACGGGCGACGTCGTCGTCGCCGCCATCGGCATCCCCTCCCGCCTGTCCTGAATCTGGCGCGCCGCGTCCGTTCCCCGTAGCCTCCCGTCATGAAACTCCTCATCCTCTCCGCGTCCGCCGGCGCCGGCCATCTCCGCGCCGCCCAGGCCCTCGAGGCCGCCTTCCGCGAAATGCGCTCCGACATCGAGATCCGCAACCACGACACCCTCGACTTCACGCCCAGGCTCTTCAAGAAGTGGTACGCGCAGTCTTACCTCCAGACCGTCAATCACATCCCGAAAGTCTGGGGCTACTTCTACGATTACTACGACAAGAAGACCTCCACCTCGAAGACCGCCAAGGTCATGCGCCTCCTCGACCGCTTCAACGCCGCCGCGCTCTACAAGCTCGTGGACGAGTTCAGGCCCGACCGCATCCTCACGACGCACTTCCTTCCTTCGAACGTCCTCCTCTCCTCGAAACGGAAGGAGCGCGCGACGCTCCCTCCGGTCTCCGTCTGCGTGACCGACTACGACATCCACTTCTTCTGGATCCACCCCGACGTGACCCGCTGGTACGTCGGGAGCGAGGAAGTGCGGTGGCAGGTCCACCGCAAGGGCGTGCCGCTGGACCGGATCGTCGTGACGGGGATCCCGATCCACCCGGTGTTCTCGAAGGAGCGGACGCGGGTCGCCGCGGCGCAGGCGGCGGGGCTGGACCCCAAGATGCCGACCGTGCTGGTGCTGAGCGGCGGCTTCGGCGTCGGGCACGTGGCCGACACGGTCGCGGAGGTGCTGAAGACGCCGGGCGACTTCCAGGTCGCGGTCATCTGCGGCCGGAACGAGGACCTGAAGAAGCAGCTGTCGGCGCTTGAGGCGCCGTCGGGGAAGCGGCTGGAGGTGCGCGGATTCGTGACGGACATGGAGAACTACCTGACCTCGGCGGATTTCGTGGTAACGAAGCCAGGCGGGCTCTCGGTCTCCGAGGCGATCGCGCGGGGCTGCCCGATCGTGGCTTACGCGCCGATCCCCGGGCAGGAGGAGCGCAACTGCGACTACCTCATGGAGAGCGGCGCGGCGGTGAAGGCGAAGGACCCGGCGACGCTGGAGTTCAAGATCCGGACGCTGCTCACGGAGGAGGGGGCGCGGCGGCGCATGGCGGACGCGGCGCGGCGCATCGCCCGGCCGCGGGCTGCGTACGACATCATCGGCCTCGAGGCCGGGGCCTCGGTCGAGGCCGCCGTCCGCAGGTAGCCCCGGGCGGAATTCCCGCTTTCCCAGC
Organism: Planctomycetia bacterium; assembly: GCA_020849035.1. GTDB lineage: Bacteria > Planctomycetota > MHYJ01 > WSZJ01 > WSZJ01 > WSZJ01. The sequence goes on along the minus strand of JADLHC010000116.1, from coordinate 6,660 downwards.
CGCGCCGTCCGCGCTTCAATGCCCGCGCCTCCCCCAGGAGCCCGAGCATGAGACCGATCGCCGCCGTCGTTGCCCTCCTCGTCCTGGCCCTGCCCGGCGCAGCGCAGCAGGAGCTTCGTCCCCGGTGGAACCGCGACTGGAAGACGGTGAAGACGGAGAATTTCCAGGTTCACTACTCCGACGACGACATCCGGGAGCGCGCGCTGGAGGTGGGGGCGTGGCTGGAGGACGCGTACCTGAAGATCGGGCCGGCGCTGGACGCCAAGCTTCGGCGGCCGGCGCACTGTTTCGTATACCGCAGCCTGAACGACTTCCAGACGACGACGGTCTTCGAGGACGGGATCCCCGAGGGCGTGCTCGGCGTGACGGAGTGGTACCAGGACCGCATCGTGGTGCCGTGCGTGGGCAGCGACAAGCTGATGCAGCGCGTGGTGCAGCACGAGTTCACGCACCAGCTGATGTTCAACGAGTATTACAAGTGGAAGATTCCGTCGTACCCGCTGGCCAAGGAGGCGCTGCTGCCCGAGTGGTTCGTGGAGGGGCTGGCGGAGTTCGAAAGCCGGGACATCGACTCGTGGGACCGGATGCTGCTCTGCGATGCGGCGCTGGACGGGCGCGTGCGTTCGCTCCGCAGCCTGCACGGCTTCGGGCACCTGGACCCGCACGAGATCCGCGAGGCGTACATCACCGGCTTCCTCGCGCTGCGCCACCTGGAGAAGGCGTACGGGGAGGGAAGCGTCAGGAAGCTGTTCCGCGAGTTCGCGGGGTTCCCGTGGCCCGCGTCGGCGCAGCTTAAGCCGATCACGAAAAAGGGCTACGCGGAGTTCGACCGCGAGTTCCGGGACGCGCTGAAGGCTGAATTCACGGAGCTGACGGCGGGGACGACCGAGGCGGACCGGCACGCGACGGCGGTGACGAAGCGGGACTCGCACTACCGGCGCTGGAACCTCTCGCCGCGCTTCTCGCCCGACGGAAGCCGGATCGCGTACCTCAGCGACCGCAGCGGGGTCTTCTCCGTCCACGTCGTGAACGCGGACGGCAGCGGGAGGACGTCGCCGCTTCTGTTCCAGGCCGGCCAGGTGCTGGAGTATGCGGACCCGTCGCCGAGCGGCGTGGCGTGGACGCCGGACGGGACGCGGATAGCGTTCGTGGGGGAGCGGGGGCAGAGGAAGGACATCTGGGTCTGCGCGCCCCGGCCGATGACGCCGGTGAGGAAGCTGGGGTTCCGGTTCGAGGAGATGTCGAGCCCGGCGATCAGTCCGGACGGGACGCGGGTCGTCTTCAGCGCGATGCAGGGCGGGCGGACGGACCTGTGGATCGGGAACATGGACGGGGGAGGGCTGGCGCGGCTGACGAAGGACCGGTGGCACGACGACTACCCGTGCTGGAGCCCGGACGGGAAGACGGTGGTGTACGCGAGCGAGCACGAGGGGCAGGCGGACCTGTACGTGGTGGACGTGGCGACGGGGGAGTCGGTCGCGCTCGCGAAGACGGCGGCGAACGAGATCACGCCGCAGTTCTCGCCGGACGGGAAGTACCTGGCGTACGCGAGCGACGAGGGCGGGATCTGGAACATCTGGGTGATGGAGATGGAGAACGGGCGGGGGCAGCGCGTCACGAACGTGCCGGTCGGCGCGGGGAGCCCGACGTGGGCGCCCGGGGGCATTCTCGCGTTCTCCGTCTACCGCCACGGGGAGTTTCACATCTGGAAGATGAAACTGGACCTGGAGGACGAGGGATGGGCGCCCGTGCCGTCCGGCGAGCCGCGCGAGGACTATGCCGACCTGTTCGTCCGCCCCGTGGAGGACTTCACGATCCAGCCGCTCAGCGACCGGTGGCACCTCGACCTGCTGATGCCGCTCGGCCTCGTGAACTTCGGCTACGCCAGCACGCTCACGGGGCGCCAGGCGGTGGCCGCCGACGCGAACCTGACCACGACGCTCAACGGGCTCCGCGTCAACGCTGACCTCGCCTACCTCAACCTCATGCTGCCCGTCGGCTTCCTCGTCGACCTCTTCGACCATTACAGCGTCTTCGAGGAACGCGACCTCGTGCGCCAGGAGCACCAGTTCGGGTTCTTCGCGGGCACGATCGTCCCGCTCGACCCCTACCGCCGCGTCACGCTGGGCTACACCCTGTACGAGAACCGCATCAAGTACGACAGCGACGTCGTCGAGGACGAGACGCCCCGCAACGGCGGCCTCGTCGTCGCCGTCACCCACAACAGCGTCCGCGGGCGCGGGCTCAACCCGATCGGCGGCTGGCAGCTCACCCTCGGCGCCGAGTGGTTCGCGCGCGGGCTCGGCAGCCAGGAGCGCCGCACGAACTACTTCTGGTCCAACCGCCAGTTCATCGAGGTCTGGGAGGACGTCGTCGTCGCCTTCGGCTCGGCCGGCACCCTGTCCTTCGGCCGCGACACCGACGCCACCGACCTGGGCGACGTCATCCGCGGCTACCGCTACGGCCGCCGCTGGGGAGCCCGCGCCGCCTCGGGATTCCTCGAAGTCCGCTTCCCGATCGCGCGCGGCATCAACTGGGTCTTCCCCGGCGAACTGTTCCTCCTCAAGGACATCCGGGGCTACTGCTTCGCCGACGTCGGATTCGTCACCGACGACCGCCCCGCCGACCTCTTCCGCCACGCCAATCACCCCGACTGGCGCCACTCCGTCGGAGGCGGCTTCTACGCCGAGTTCTGGATCCTCGAGAGCCTCCCCGTGCCGATCGGCCTCGAGTTCGCCCAGCCGACCGACTCCCGCCAGCCCTTCTCCGTCCGCCTCACCGTAGGGTTCTCGTTCTAGCGCCCGAAGCGCTCGAGGAGGCGCCGTTCGGCGGCCTGGAGGCGCGCGGGGTCGTCGGCGTTCTTCTTCGCCCACGCGACGTACGACTCCCAGAGGGCGCGCGACTCGTGGAGGTCGCCCGATTCGGCGGCGACGGCGCGCTGGAAGCGGTAGAGCCCGCTTGCCGGATCGAGCGACACGGCGAGGTCCCAGGCGGCGCGGGCGTCCGCGGCCTTGCCGAGGGCGAGGAGGGAGGCGCCGCGGGCGTGGGCGGCGCGGGCGGCCACGGGGCCGTCGGCGGCCCGCACGCCGTCGAGCGTCGCGGAACACTTCTGCGGGGCGGAGACCGCCTGGAGCAGGGCGAGGTCGATCCGGACATCGTCGTCGGGCGTCTTTGAGAGGAACCTCGCCAGCGCGGCCTCCGCGGAGGCGGGATCGCCCGCGGCGGCGTGGGCCTCCGCGAGAAGGCGGGCATGGGACGCGCGCGCCGGCTCCGCCTTCGCGGCCTGCTCCAGGTGCGGGATCGCGCGCGCCGGCTCCGTGGCGAGAAGCGCTCGCCCGGCAGCGGCGTTCGCCGCAGCCCCCGCGGGATCCGCCTCCAGCAGGCCCCTCAGCACTCCCATCGCCTGCTCCGTCCTGCCGGCGGCGGCCAGCGCCCCTGACGCCCGCAGGCAGGCGTCCTCGTCGAGTGGGCTGGCGGAAGCGGCCTCGGCCCAGGCGTCGCGCGCGGCGTCCTTCTGGCCGAGCGCGTCGAGCGCGCGGCCCCGGGCTGCGGTGGCCCGGGCGCCGCCTCCCGCTTCACGCGCGGAGACGAACGCCTTCTCCGCGGCGGCGGCGTCCGAACGCGCCAGGGCGCATTCGCCCCGGGCGAAGAACAACTCCGCGTCGGAAGGCTTCGTTTTTTCCAGCGCGTCCAGGGCCCTCTTTTCGATGCCCGCGTCGTGCGCCGTCGCGCCGGCGAGCGCGGCCAGTGCGAACGCACGGCGGTCGGGGTCCTTCGCGGCCAGCGCGGCCTCCGCGGCGGCGATCGCCTTCGCGGGAGCGCCCGTCCTCGCGAGCGCGAGCGCGAGCCCCGCGAGCACGCCCGGGTCGGCCGATCCGCCGGATCCCGCGGCCGTCCGGAAGGCGGCCAGCGCGGCTGCCGCGTCGCCGGAGTCGAGCAGCGCCAGGCCCTCGCCGCGCCGTGCGGCCCAGGAGTCCTTCACCCCCGCGAACCGCACCGCCGCCGCGCGCGGCCGGCGTTCGGCCAGCAGCGCCTCACCGAGCCACACGAGCGCCTCGCCGCCGCCGCCCTTCGCAACCTCCGTCTCCAGCAGCCGGATCGCCACAGCCGTCCGCCCCGCCGCCAGCAGCCTCCCGATCGTCGCCGCATCCCCGCGATTCGCGCTTCCCGCCCCGACCGACAGCGCGTCCTGAACTGCGAGCCCCTTTCGCGTCGCCAGCAGGTTCTTGAGCGCCGCGGCCGGGATCGCGTCCGCGTCGCCGCGCGCCGAGGCGACCGCCATCCCGAGCAGCTGCCCCTTCGAGCTCATCACCGGCGCGCCCGCGGCGCCCGGCCGCGAGAGCCGGAGCAGCCCGGGCGAGGGAGGACGGGTGAAGGAGGCCGAGGGCGGCTCCTTGATCGGCCACCCGATCCAGGCCGGGATCCCCGGATCCGTCGCGGCCGCCTCGTCCGGCCCGATCGGCGTGCGCTCGACGCCCGGAATCTCGCAGAGCACCACGTCCAGCGCCGGGTCGAGATTCAGCACGTTCACCGCCTGCCAGACCGCGCCGTCCGCGGAGCGGAAGCGCAGCGAGTGGGCGCCCAGGACCGTCGTGTACGACGTTGCGACGACGTTTTTCGCGACGAGGAAGGAAGGGCCGCGCCCGGCGATCGCGCCGCCGCCGTCGATCGCCTCGGCCGTGAACACCGCGTGCTGGCAGACGCCCGCGATCTCGCCCGGCGCGAGTTCCTTCGGCCCATCCGTCGCCACGGGTCCCGGGGGCGGCGTCGGGCCCGGGGTCTTCGAGCCCGACTCCTGCTGGTTCTTCCAGTAGAAGTACCCCGCCGCGGCTGCGAGAAGCACGCCCACGTACATCGCGATCTTCCCGGGGCTCGTTTCCAGCGCGATCTCCGACGCGTTCTTCCCCTCATCGCCCGGCTCCAGCGTCTTCCACTGCTGCGCCGCCTTCTTCACCTGCTCCTCGGGCGGCATCCACAGCGCACGCGGGACGCCCCCCGGGGTGGGCACGATCATCCGGCACCCGCACCCGCACCGCGCCTTCCGCCCCAGCGCCCGCGCCGGCATCCCGATCGGCCGCCCGCAGGCCGGGCAGGCGAAATGAATCTCCTTCGACCCCTTCGTCGGTGCGAGCTGCAGCGGCGCTGCCGGCTTCGCAGGGGCCTTCTTCGGCGGAGGCTGCGGGACCTGTTTCCAGCCGCCCTTGGCGGGCTGCTGGGGTTTCTTCGGAGGCTGCGGGCTCACCGGATCACCTCCGCGAGCGACCAGCCCGACTTCTCGCGCCGCGCGAGGATCACCATCGTCGCGCCCTTTGCCGCCTCGAGGCCCGGCGCCGCGATCGTCACCTCCTCCGTCCACCGCCCCGGGTCCGGCTCCGCCCCGGTCTTCACCAGAAGCACGCCCTTCTCGCACGACACCACCCGGACCTCGAGCCTCACCATGGGCGCGTCCGCGGGCGCGGGCCACCAGGGCGCCTCCGCGGACTGGCGCCGCTCCTCGGCGGCCAGCGCAGCCCAGGCGGCGTCGAGCGCATCGTAGGCGGACGCAAGGGCCGCTACGGCGGGACGAAGCGTGTCGGCCGCAGCCTGGAAGCGGTCGGTTTCGTCGTCCAGCTTCTTCTTCTCCGCCTCGACCGCGCGCTGGGCGAGCGCGACCGTCGCCTTCACGGACTCGGCCTTCGCGGACGCGTCCTGCACCTCCTGCTTGAGCGGGCCCGGCTCGCGGCCGGTCTGCGACTTCGCCTCGTTCAGGCGGTCCTGCGCCGCCTTCAGCTTCGCGTCCGCCTCCTTCTGGCGCTCCTTCGCCTTCGCGAGCTCGCCCTCCGCAGCCTGCAGCTTGCGCAGCTGCGTCTCGTACGCACGTGTCTGCGAATCGATCTTCTTCGCCGCGGCGGCGAGGGCTTTCTTCTTCTCCGCGATCCCGTCCAGCGCCTTGCCCGCCTCCGCGCGCGGCGCGTCGGTTTTCGCGACCCCCGTCGGCGCAACACGGGCGGCGCGCAGCGCCGCGTCTCCCTCGTCCTTCGCGGCTTCCGGCAGGGCGCCGCGCTCGATCTTCTCGATGTCGTCCTTGCGGAACTTCGTGACGATCGACTTCACCTTGAACGTCACCGTCTCCGCGTCCTCCTCGACGATCGTTCCCTCCAGGCGGCGGCCGTCCTTGAAGATGAGAACGTCGGCGGGGGCCGGAAGCGCGAGGAGCAGCGCGAGGGCGAGGAGGAGGGGGAGGTGGCGGAGCCGCATGCGACCGCGCATTGTACGCGCCCGCAGGTTCGGGGGCAAAAGTCAGAGCCTGAGGAAAAACCCCGCAGGTCGGGCTGCGTCGGCCCAGTGGTCGGTTGGGGGAGAAGCTGGCGGTGCGAGGGCCGACTCACGGCCGAGTCCGTCAATGCGGACCTCAAGTGCTTCCGGGGCCTCGATCGTTTCCTCGTCCGAACACTCCCAAAGGTCACCTGCGTCGTCTTCTGGTCGGCCATCGCCGACAACGCCCTCAAGGTGCTCTCGCAGGCCTGAACCTTCCGCCGTAAGCCCCAAGCCGCTGCCCTCGGCCTCTGAGAACCTGAGCAGAAGCCGACCGAGGACGCGCGGCGCGGGTCCGGGCGGCGCGCGTCACAGGCCTCGGCATGGCCCAAACCGTGGTCGCGCGCCGGTCGGACCTGCGCCGCG
>JADLHC010000115.1 GCA_020849035.1 Planctomycetia bacterium | reverse complement strand
TTTTTTTCCCATCCCCTGCCGTTTTTCCCGGAACTTCCGCCCGCTACCCCCGTCCAATCCCCACGCCACGGGCTACCCGTGTTCCTTACTGTCCTTCAGGAGGTGCCATGAAGCTCCGCTTCCTCGCCGCATCCGCAGCCGCCGCCGTCGTCGCCCTCGCCTTCACCCTCGCGACCGCCGGGGACCCCACCCCAGAGGACGCCTGGAAACAGGGCAACAAGTTCTACGAGGAAAAGACCTACAAGAAAGCCCTCGAGAACTACCTCGAAGTCCGGCGACTTGCGCCCGACTTCGCCGAGAAGGACGACCTGAATCTCCGGATCGCCGTCTGCCACCTGCGGCTCCGCCAGTGGGACAAGGCGGAAGATGCGTTCAAGGTCGCCGCGAAGGGCGAGGACCACTACAAGATGCGCGCGCTGGTCCTGCTGGGCCAGCTCTACCGCGACTGGCCCCACGAGGTCTACGTGAAGGGCGACGAGCGGAAGCGCGGCGAGTGGTTCGAGGGCGCTTCCTACGAGTGGACGCAGACCGCGGACATGGACAACGCGCTGCGGTGCTTCGAGGAGGCGAAGAAGGTCGGGTACGAGCTGCGGGACCTTTACGCGACGGCGCTGGCGGCGAACCCGAAGGACCGGGACGCGGTGGAGAAGAAGGACCGGACGGTGCGGCAGCTGACGTGCGACCTGAACGCGGAGCTGTGGCCGTTCGTGGAGGGTCGGATGGGGCGGGCGCCGCAGGGGGAGCGGTGGAAGGACCCGGAGGTGGGGGCGAAGCGGTACGACCCGGCGTGGAGCGGCAACGAGAAGGTGCTGTTCCTGATGGACGAGATCGTGAAGCTGGACCCGGACGACGAGAAGCATGCGCGGTCGGCGGCGGCGATGCGGGACAAGGCGATGTACGTGCTTCGCCGGAGCCGGCACTGGGAGGTGAAGGCGGGGGACGACCTGCTGGGGGAGGCGCTGGCGATCCTGCGCGGGGCGAAGAAGGAGTGGCCGGCGTCGGGGATCGCGGACCAGATCCAGTACATGATCGCGCGGACGCTTGAGGACCGCGCGCAGTGGGTGCAGGCGGTCGAGGAATTCCAGAAGGTCCTTGACCACAAGGACTCGAAGTGGATTTCGGACGCGCGCTGGAGGATCCAGGAGATCCAGAGGCCGCGGCTGGGGCTGTCGGGAGCGGGGAACTACATGCCGGGGCAGAAGATCCAGCTGAACGTGGGTTGGAGGAACGTGAAGACGGTGGCGTTCCGGCTCGAGGAGTTCGACCTCGAGGGCGCTTGGACGAAGTACGTCGAGCAGCGCGACGGCGATTTCACGGCGGGCGACTTCGCCTCGTTCGCGGCGTCGCGGTCGCCGAAGAAGCTGGCGGGCGCCGAGGTTTCGGCGTGGGAGCTGAAGACGGAGGACGACGGGCGGCACGCTTCCAAGTCGCAGCCGGTCGAGGTTCCCGCGAAGAAGGCGGGGGCGTACCTGCTGACGGCCGAGGCGGACAACGTCACGTCGCGCGTCGTGGTGCTCGTCTCCGACATCGTCATGGTCGAGCGCACTGGCCGCGAGGGGCTCTTCTACGTCGCGGACGCCGCTTCCGGCGCCCCGGTCGAGGGCGCCCAGGTGCGCGTACTGGAGCGCATCAGCTGGTGGGACAACGGGAAGCAGCGCTTCCAGGACAACAAGTTCTCCGAAACGACCGACAAGGACGGCCTGGCCGACGTGCAGTTCGCGAGCGGGAACCGCGGCGGGCAGGTGATGGCGTACGCGAAGAAGGACGGCCGACTCGCGGTGGGCGTGACGTCGTGGCACTACTGGGCGGAGGAGGGCGGCCGCGGGACGCGGGTGGACACGTGGACGGACCGTCCGGTCTACCGGCCGGGCCAGGCGGTGAACTGGAAGTCGACGATCCGGCTGCCGCAGGCGACCGGCTACGCGGCGCCCGAGGGGCAGACGGTGCACGTGCGGATCACGGATCCGAAGGGGAACGCGCTGACGGACGCGGACTTCCGGACGAGCGAATTCGGAAGCGTTTCGGGCTCGGTGACGCCCGCGGCGAAGGCGCCGCTGGGCGTGTACTCGATCCAGGTCGAAGGACCCGGCGGCTCGCGCGGCTGGAGCCAGTTCCGGGTGGAGGAGTACAAGAAGCCCGAGGTGAAGGTCGACGTCGTGGCGAAGACGGAGCTTGCGAAGCTCGGCGAGGGCCTGACCGCCGAGATCCGCGCGGAGTACTACTTCGGCGGCGGGGTGCCGAACGCCGACGTGCATTTCACGGTGATCCGCCGCGGGTTCAGTTTCTGGTACCGCGAGCCCGAGGAATTCGACTGGTACTACGGCGACCGCTGGGGCCGGCCCGGGCGCGACTGGAACGAGGAGGTCATCGTCGACGGGAACGGGAAGACGGACGAGAACGGCGTTCTGCTCGTCGAGTGGTCGACGATGAAGGCGAAGAACGAGATGCCGAACCAGGACCACGAGTACGAGGTCCGTGCGCAGGTCACGGACGCCTCGCGCCGCACGGTCGAGGGCAGCGGCGCCGTGAGGGTCACGCGGACCCAGATGTTCGCGACGCTCTCGACGAAGCGCGGCTTCTACACCGCCGGCGACCACGTCGAGATCGAGCTCAACACCCAGAACGCGAACAACTCGCCGCTTCCCAGCGAGGGCTCCATGACGGTCGCCCGGATCGTGTGGGACGCGACGATCCAGCCGAACGGCGGGTGGAAGGACGAGCCGTTCTTCACGGAGCCTGCGAAGACGGGGAACGACGGGCGCGGGTTCTGGAAGTGGCAAGCGGACCGCGGCGGGTACTACGCGTTCATCTACGAGGCGAAGGACGGGTGGGGCGAGAAGGTGACGGGGCGGACGCAGATCAACGTGGCGGACCCGAACGCGGCGAACGCGGCGGCGCGCTTCCGCGAGCTGGACCTGTCGCCTGAGGACCGGACGTACCGTCCGGGGCAGACGGCGCGGATCCTGCTGTGGAGCGACGTGGCGGACGCGGCGGTGCTGGTGACGACGGAGGCGAACTACACGACGCTGAGCCGCGAGGTGGTGCGGCTGAAGGGGAAATCGAAGGTGCTGGAGTTCAAGCTGGGGGAGGCGCAGTGCCCGAACTTCCACGTGCGTGCGGTGACGGTGCGGAACGGCGAGGTGCACCAGGCGCACACGGAGATCTTCGTGCCGCCGGCGGACAAGTTCCTCGACGTGACGGTGACGCCGTCGAAGCCGGAGTACAAGCCGGGCGAGCACGCGAAGTACGAGATCAGCGCGACGGACTGGCAGGGGAAGCCGGCGAAGGCGGAGTTCGGCGTCGCGGTGTTCGACAAGAGCGTGCTGTACATCGCGCCGTCGAACGTGCCCGACCTGCGGCTGACGTTCTGGGGCGGGCGCCGCTGGGCGAACGTGAACCTCCTGTCGTCGCGGCAGTCCTCGACGTCGCCGGCGACGAGCGACGGGAACAAGTACCCCGAGTACAAGCTGCACGGCGATCCCCCGGGTTACGGCGGGCGCTGGGGCGGCCGCAGGGCACGGGGCGGCGGCGTCGGCGGCGGCGGCGGCGCCTGGGACAAGGGTGCGGAGGCGCAGGGATTCGCCGAACCCGCGGAGTCCGCTGACCACAACGAGGCGGAAGGCGGGGAGCTGGAGAGCAAGGCCCTTCGGGAGGAGGCCGCCCCGGGCGCCCCGGCCCCGAAGCCGGAGAGCCTGAGGAAGGCGAAGGGGGACGATGCGGGCGATCCCGGCACGACGGGGACCGCGGCGGCCCCCGCGGCCCAGCCTGTCGTCCGGAAGAACTTTGCCGACACGGCTTGCTGGATGCCGATGGTCGTGACGGACGCGAACGGGAAGGCCACGGTCGAGTTTGACATGCCCGATTCGCTCACGACTTGGCGCGCGGTCGCCCGCGGCATGGACACGGCCACCCGCGTGGGCGGCGCCAGCTCCGAGGTCCAGACCCGCAAGACCCTCATGGCCCGCCTCCAGGCGCCGCGGTTCTTCCGCGAGCGCGACGAGCTCCTCGTCAGCGCCATCGTCAACAACGCGGCGAAGGTCGACGAACAGGTCAAGGCGGAGCTCAAGCTCGAGGGCGGCACGCTCGAGCTCGGCTCGCCCGCAACGGTCGACATCCGCGTGGCGGCGAACGGGGAAGTGCGCCTCGACTGGAAAGTCAAGGCGACGAAGGAAGGCATGGCCCGCATCGTGGTCAGCGCGATCGGGCAGCAGGATTCCGACGCGATGCAGCTCGACTTCCCGGTGTACGTGCACGGCATGGACAAGCTGCAGAGCTGGGCGGGTGTGGTGAAGGGCGATTCGGAGACGGCGACCTTCACGATCGACGTGCCCGCGGACCGCAAGGTGACGACGGCCGACCTGACGGTGCAGATCAGCCCGACGATGATGGGCGCGATCCTCGACGCCCTGCCGTACCTCATCGAGTACCCGTACGGCTGCGTGGAGCAGACGATGAGCCGCTTCATGCCCGCCGTCGCGGTGGCGAAGACGCTGAAGGACACGGGGATCAACCTGGAGGACGTCGGGCGGCGCCGGGACCTGGCGTACGCGGACATCCGGACGGGGAAGAACCCGGTGTTCCACACGGCTGCGCTGGAGACGATCGTCGAGCAGGGCCTGAACCGGCTGTACGGGTTCCAGAACGGCGCCGGCGGCTGGGGCTGGTGGCAGTCCGACCGGATCGACCCGTTCATCACGGCGTACGTCGTCAACGGGCTGCGCGTCGCGAAGGCGGCGGGCGCGCCGGTGGACGAGAACAGGCTGCAGATGGGCATCAACGCGCTCAGGAACAACCTGCGCGAGGAGAAGGACCTGCACCGCGCGGCGTACTGCGCCTGGGTCCTCGCCGAGTGCGGGTCGCTCGACCGCAAGGACGCCGACCACCTCTACACGCGCCGCGGCGACATGAACAGCTACGGCCGCGCCCTCATGGCCATGGCCCTCTTCCAGGCCAAGGACAAGGAGAAGGCCGAGGTCTGCATCCGCAACATGGAGGACTTCGTCAAGGTCGACGAGAAGACGGGCATGGCGTGGTGGGACCGCGAGGACCGCTGGGCGTGGTGGTACTGGTACGGCGACGACGTCGAAGGCAACAGCGCGATCCTGCGGGCGTACGTGATGGTCGACCCGAAGAACCCGAACGTGCCGAGGCTGGCGAAGTGGCTGCTCGCGAACCGCGACGGCGTCCGCTGGAAGTCCACGCGCGACACGGCGCACGCCATGATGGCCCTTCTCGAGTACGCCAAGGTCGCGGGCGAGCTCAGCCCCGAGTACACGGCCGACGTGGAGGTGGACGGGAAGCTGCTGAAGTCGTTCGGCGTCACGGCCGACAACGTCCTGACGATGAACGGCGAGGCGTCAGTCAAGGGCGACGCGCTCGAGACGGGCAAGCACACGATCACCGTGCGCAAGTCCGGCAAGGGCACGGCGTACTGGAGCGTGTACCTGAAGTACTTCACCACCGAGGAGGACCTGGCCGCGGGGAGCTCGAAGATGAGCGTGACGCGGACGGTGTACCGCCTGAAGTCCCGGATCGAGCAGACGAACGAGAACGGGCGGCCGGTGAAGCGGACGGTGTACGACCGGGAGAAGCTGGCGAGCGGCGCGAAGGTGACGAGCGGCGACCTGCTCGAGATCGAGATGGAGATCGACGCCCCGAACGACTACGAGTACCTGGTGTTCGAGGACTTCAAGGCGGCGGGTGTGGAGCCGACCGAGGTCGTGAGCGGCCGGGTCTGGGGTGCGCTGGACAGCAACCGCGAGTTCCGCGACGAGAAGGTCGCGTTCTTCGTGGACTGGATGCCCCGCGGGAAGCACAAGATTTCCTACCGGGCGCGGGCGGAAATCCCGGGCTCGTTCCACGCGATGCCGGTGAACGGTTACGCGATGTACGCCCCGAGCGTGCGGGCGATCTCGGACGAGTTCAGGCTGGTGATCGAGGACAAGCCGGCGGAGCCGGGGAGCAAGTAGGGATGGGAGATGGGAGATGGGAGATGGGAGTTCACGGCCGCGGGAAACCGCGGCCGTTTTCATTGGGAGACGCGGCAGTATGATGGGGCCGTGAACCGCGCCCTGGAGCTGCAGGTGGCCCTTGCGGCCTGCCAGAAAGGCCTCCTGGGCCGGGACAGGCTCCTGGCCTGCGCGGGGGAGTGGTTCCAGGACCTCGAGGGCGCGCGCGGCATCCCGGGCTTCGTGCCGCGCAGCCTCCAGGACCTCCTCCGCATCACCCGCTCGCTCGACGACCCCGGCCTCGCCGCCGCGAACGGCGCCGTCGAGAACGGCCTCCCCCTCGCCGTCGCCCCCGAGCTCCGCGACGCCCTCCTCGCCCTCAACCCGCCTTCCGAAGTCTGCGAGTTCCTCATCGCCGCCAGCCCTCACCCGCCCTCCCGCGGCTCCTTCGCGCCCCTTCCCCGCGACGAGCGCTACCGCCTCGGCCCCGAGATCGCCCGCGGCGGCCTCGGCCGCGTCGTCGAGGCGTTCGACGGGGACCTCGAGCGCGAGGTCGCCATCAAGCTCGTGCTCGGGGGAGCCGAGCCAAGGGCCGTGGAGCGCTTCGTCCGCGAAGCGCGTGTCACGGCCCGGCTGGAGCACCCGAACATCGTGCCCGTGCACGATTTCGGCGAGAGGCCGGCGCCGGGCGGGAAGAAGGAGCTGTTCCTGTGCATGAAGCGGGTCCGCGGGGTGGACCTGGGGATGATCCTGTTCGCGATGACGGCGGGGGATTCGGCGGCGGGGGGGAAGTACTCGCGGCTGCGGCTGCTCCGCGTGTTCCAGGACGTGTGCCTGGGGATCGCGTACGCGCACTCGAAAGGGGTGCTGCACCGCGACCTGAAGCCCTCGAACGTGATGATCGGCGACTTCGGCGAGACGCTGATCGTGGACTGGGGGCTGGCGAAGGTGATCGGCGAGCCGGAGATCTCCGGCGGGGGGCCTGCGGGACCGGCGGAGGGCGCCGCCGACACGACGCAGCTGACGATGCTGGGGGACGTGCTCGGGACGCCGGCCTACATGTCGCCGGAGCAGGCGCAGGGGCGCATCGACGAGCTGGACGCGCGGAGCGACGTCTACGCGCTCGGCGCGCTGCTGTACGCGCTCCTGACGTGGCGATCGCCGGTGGCGCCGAAGGATCCCCCGGGGCCGATTCCGCCGCCATCGGTGCTCGTGGCCTCGCTTCAGGGCGCGCGGGTGCCGGAGCCCGTGCCGCCGGAACTGGACGCGATCGTGGCGAAGGCGATGGCGAAGGACCGGCTGCGCCGCTACGCGTCGGCGCTCGAGCTGCACCAGGACGTGCAGCTGTTCCTCGAGGGCGTGCAGGAGCGCGAGCGCGCGCGGCGCGAGGCGGCCGAGCACGTGCGGAGGGGCCGAGCGAAGCTGGAGCGCTTCCGCGAACTGCGCGGGCAGATCGAGATGAAGCGGAAGGAGCTGGACCGGCTGCGGGCCGAGATCCCGGAGCACCGGGCGATCGCGGAGAAGAAGCCGCTGTGGGACGCGGAGGCGGGGCTGGACGCGCTGAGGGAGGAGCGGATCCGGTGCATTGCGGAGACGGGCGCGGAGCTCCTGGCGGCGCTGGCGGCGGACCCGGGGTGCGAGGACGCGGAGCGGGCGCAGTGCGAGCTGCTGTACGACCGGGTCCTGGAGGCGGAGTCGCGCGAGGACCGGGAGGACGAGCTGCTGCAGCGGAGCCTGCTGGCGGCGGCGGACCGGACAGGGGAGTTCCGCGCGAGGCTGGGGGCGCCCGGGCGGCTGTCGCTGCGCACGTTCGAGTTCGGGTGCGACTGTCTTGCGCCGGTGAAGGTCCCCGGGTGGGCCGCCGAATTCGACGGGGAGCGGATGGTGCCGTGGGACCGCGGCGGGGCGGGCGCGCCGACGGCCGGCGTCCAGTGGCGCATCCCCGCGCTCGACGTGCGGCCGGCCGGCGCGCGATTCGGACACCGCGCGGACTGCTCGCGCCGCGAAGTCACCGGCGTCGAGGTCTGGGCCGCGCCCTGCGAGGAGCGCGGGCGCCGCCTCGTCGCCGGGACGGAACGCCTGCTCGGCGTCACGCCGCTGGCCGGCGTCGAGCTGCCCCAGGGCTCCTGGCGCTGCGTCCTCCGCGCCCCGGGACGCGACCCCGTCGTCGTCCCCGTCCGCATCGACCGCGCCGGCTCCTGGTCGCAGGAGGTCAACCTGCATCCGGCGCGCGTCATCCCCGACGGCTTCGTCTGCGTCCCCGGCGGCCCCTTCATCTTCGGCGGCCGGAACGCCGGGGGCCAGGACGCCGTCCCCAGCTCCACCCGCGACCTCTTCGTCGCACGTTTCCCCGTGACCATGCGCGACTACATCGCCTATCTCGACGACCTCGCGGCCTCGGGGCGCGCGGACGAGGCCCGCGCCCGGCAGCCGCGCGAGGGCGACCGACGCTACCTCGAGGAAGTCGCGGGCCCGGCGTTCCGCTGCCCGCCGCACGCCCCGCCCGGCGGGTTCGCCATCCGCCCCGAGTGCCCGGTCGTCGGCGTGAACTGGTTCGACGCGCTCGCCTACGCCGCCTGGCTCTCCCGGCGCGAAGGCCGCGTCTACCGGCTCCTCCACGAGGAGGAGTACGAGAAGTCGGCGCGCGGCGTGGACGGGCGCGCGTGGTCGTACGGGAACCACTACGACGGGAACTTCGGCCACACCCTCGTTTCGCGCCCCGGCGGCGCCGTCCTCCTCCCCGTCGGCTCCTTCCCGGCCGACGAGTCCCCCTACGGCATCCGCGACCTCTGCGGCGGCGCCCTCACCTGGTGCCTCAACCGCATGGACAACGTCAGCGGCATCTTCTGCGCCGCCCGCGGCGGCTCCTGGATGGGCGGCGTCCACCAGTCCGCGTGCGGCTACCAGCAGGGGCTGGCGCCGACGAGCCCCTCGGCCCTCATGGGATTCCGGCTGGCGGTGGATCCGTGGAGGTGGTCCGGCGTGGCCGGGGAAGGGCAGGCTGGACCGGGCGACCCGGGTTGCGGAGGATGACCGGATGAACCGCACTGCGAAGATCGCGCTCGTCGCGGCCGCGCTGCTCCTGGCCGTCGCGCTGCGCTTCGCGATGTTCCGGCGAGGGGCGCCGGAGCCTGCGGATCCGGGTGCCGGCGGAGTGCCGGCGGACGGCCGGCCCGTTGGCGCGTCCGGTTCCGACCCCGCAGGTACCCCGGCGGGCGGCTCGGGCTTCGGGACAGGAACGACGGGCACCTCACCACAGGACCCCGGCCGGACGCCGCTCACGGTGCAGCAGGAAACGCAGGCGAAAAGCCTGAAGCGGATGGGCTCGATCGGGCGGGCGTGGCTGGACGGACTTGCGGCGCGAGCGGCGATGCCGGAGAGCCAGCGCGACGAGATCTGGCTGGTGGTGGAGGAATTCATCCGGGCCTTCGAGGCGCTTCGATGGAGGCGCGAGGTGGAAGAGGACGTGGAGACGACGATCGAGCGGCTGTACGCCGCGGCGGACGCCCGCATCCGTGCTTTACTGGGCGCCGGTCAGCAGGATGCGTTCCGGGGACTTCCCCGGGACTGGGGGTTCAGCCTCCAGGATCCGGGACCGATCCGCCCCCGGTGAAGACTCGGGCGGAAGTTCTCCGGAGAGGGCGCAGAAGGTGGGCCCACTGCGGAAAGTGGTCCTGAGGGCTGCGCAGCGGCGCGCTTGAGAATCGAGCCAAGCATGAAGAGGGGGGTGAATTGTAAATTTCTTAAAAAATGAATATCAAATGAAGACGTTCTCCTGTATCCTTCAGTCGTTGGGGAATCCCGGGGGCGGCGCTGACCTACAGCTCGCCCCTGCACCACGGATGCGCCTGCTACTCGGAGCCCGCCCATGCGCCGCCTCGTCCGCCTCTTCGCGCTCGGAACCACGGTCGCCGCCTGCTCGCTCACCCTCGTCGGCGCGCCGCGGAGACCGGAGAAAGCCGCCGCCCCGCGGGCGATGGACATCGGGTTCCTCCCGTTCAAGGGCGCCATCAGCCCCTCCGGCGAGGACTACCGCCAGAACCTCCACCTCACCCACAACGGAACGCGCGACACCGCCATCCTCACCTACACGACCCTCAGCGGCGGGCTCTACGCCCACTACTTCGACGGCTGGACCTTCACGCCGCCCGTCAACATCGTTCCGCCCGAAGGAAGCAAGACCAGCGTCATCGGCGATCGCGTCTGCCATGCCTTCCTCAATACGAAGCTCATTCCCAATCCCGCCGCGAACGCCCGGTGCGGCGACGCAATCATCTTCTTCACGGCCATGGACGCCGATGGCGACGGCGCCTCGCCGGCGGACGGTGAGAACCGCGTCCTTTACTGCGCCTACTTCGATGCGACCTACGCCGCGGATCCTTCCCATAACTACGGCTTCCAGACCGTGGCGACGCGCGTCAGCGACAGGGACGGGGAAGAGGAGAACGTCATCTGCCACGGGATCGTGTCGGACGGGCTGATCGGCGAGGCGCGGTGGCTGAACTACCAGTACAGCTACAAGTTCGGCGACGAAATCAGCGGGCTGGCCGTCTTCTGGACGCAGGCGGAGAACGTGGACGGCGACGCGGAGGTCGAGGACCTCGCCACGTGCTCTGCGTTCTTCGACCTTGGCCAGGCCGGACCGGCGTCGGATCCGCTCGTGCCCGGCCCGGACATCCGCATCGCCACTTCGAATTTCGGCGCTTCCGATTCGGGAGCCACGGCGGACCAGACCCGGACCGAGGCGCGCTACCTCGTCTACAACAACCAGCTGGTCCTCCGCTGCGCGGCGAACTCCTCCGGGCTCGGTGCCGAGCCGGACCTGTGGAACTTCGGCTCCGTCATGCACGAGGGCGACGACATCACCCTGCAGTGCGTGGCCTTCGATTTCTCGACGCTCACCGTCGGCCCCGCGCATCCGATCCACGGGCCGACGCCCTCGGCGACCGACAATCGCGAGAACAACGCCATGCCCCTCCGCCAGGACGGCTCCTTCCTGAGCGGCGGCCACTGCATGTACGGAGCCGACGAGGGCCTGTCGCGAACGCTCCTCGTCTTCGCCGAATTCCCCGACGGGCAGGCCGGCACCAGCTGGGGCACCCTCGCCAACAACGCGCGCCTCGCCGCCGCCGAAATCGACCCCGCCACCGGCGCCCTTCTCGGCCACGACTTCCTCGACGACGAGGACCCCGCCATCTTCGACAGCGTCGGCTCCACCGCCGCGGACCTCCGGTTGTCCCGCAACGGCGACTACGTCTTCGTCGCCTGGATCGAGACGCGGCACGCCGGCTCCCTCGACGACAAGGCCCTCTGGTCCGCCCTCATCGCCACCCCGCGCGGCACCGCAACCCCGGCCCCCTTCGCTTCCCGCGTCAGCCCCTGCTCGCCGGTCAGCACCGACATCGACGATTACCCCGTCACCTGGTTCGCGTTCCAGGATGGCCTCGAATACGTCGGCGGGGCCCAGTCCAACCCGCTGGTCATGAACATCTTCTACCAGCAGAGCTGCCACATCGACGACGAGGTCTGGAACGCCCGCCTCGCCGCCACCCTGTCGCCGCTCTCCTTCGCCTCCTCCGTCGGCGTCATCGAGTACTTCACCGAGGGCTCCCAGCCCGGCATGGGTTCGCTCAACGAGGAACACTACCTGTTCAACGGGACGGACCGGGGAAGCGACGGCGTCCCGATCGCCTTCTACATCAAGGACGACACCTCCGACGCCAAGGCGCGGCTCTCGCTCTACTCCGAGACCGCAGGGAGCGCGGTCGCGAAGATCGACCGGCCGCACCCGTACACCCAGACCGACCTGGGCGGGATCACTCTGGTCGGTACGCCGGCGGGTTCTGCGACCGCCCTGGAGGGCGAAAGCGGGGCGACCGCCAAGCGGAAGCACGCCTGGACCCGCGTTCACGTGCTCTGGAACGAGGACCGCAACAAGGGCCTGTCGGACGAAGGCAGCGGGATGTTCACGCGCTTCTACGATCCGGCGTCGAAGGCGACGTCCCTCGCCGGCAAGTTCGTGCCCTCGGCGGCGAAGACCGGCAAGGGAGTCTCGGAGCCGCTCCAGATGGACTGGGAAGGAGGCCCGACCGACCTCGAGGACCAGCCCGCCATCACCGGGATCGGGCGTCACGGGTCGTATGTCGGACTCTGGTTTACCGCAAGGGATCACGTCTGGTTCCAGGAGTACGGCGTGGCGAAGAAAGGCCTGAGCTGGGACGTCCACGGCGGCTCCGGCCACCCGCTCCAGCTGGACGACGAAGGCGGCCTCTCCCCGCGGGCCCGCTCCTATTTCATGCCGAGCGGCGTCGCGCCGGGGCCCCAGGCCAAGTCCATCGGCCCGATGAAGGCGTATTTCCCCCAGCCCGGTACCACCAACACACTCGACCACGGACTGTACTTCTGGATCAAGGACGTGAACGAGGACGGCCTGCCGCTGCTCTTCGTCCGCATCCGCAACGACGAGTAGCTCTTCGGTCCGCAAGCGACCATGCGGCGGCCGGCCACCGGCCGCCGCTGTCGCTGCCCGAGGCGTCTATCTCTCCGGCGGCCGCGCGTACACCGGCACCAGGAACTTCGCCCCGAAGTCCACGCCCGGCGCCTCTCCCGATACCTCCAGCTCCCAGTACCGCGGCGTCGCGATCGCCAGCTCCGTCGAGAAGTGCGCTTCCGCCGGGAGCCGGAACGACACCGGGACCTCCCGCGACGGCGGCTCCACCACCCGCTCTTCCTTCCAGATCTCGAACACCGCCATCGTCACGCCCGACCCCGCGGCCTGCGCGTCCACCTGCTCGCGCAGGCAGCGCAGCGTGAAGACGAGCCGCCGGATCGGCCGGACGTCGGCGCTCGTGCGGAAGTCGGCCTCGACCGTGTCGCCGAGGAAGAAGGGGAAGCGGCGGAAGACGAGCTGCGAGCGGCCGTACTTGAGGACGCGGGCGAGGTGGTAGAGGCCGTGGCCGAGGACGGCCAGGGAGACGAGGTCGAACAGGGAGACGACGGCGACGACGAAGAGGTTCCCGTGATCCGACGCGAACGCCCACCAGTTGAACGGGGCGAGGAAGAGCTGGAGGAAGGCGAAACCGAAGAGGCCGCCGATCGCGGCGGCGCCGTTGCCGTCGCCGGCGGCGCGGGCGCTCCACGGGTGGTCGGCGAGCCAGGGCTCGGAGGGGCGCATGCGGCGGAGGTCCGCGCGGCGGGAGTTGTCGAGCGCCTGGCGGATGCCGCCGGCGAAGAGCAGCAGTCCCGCGAGGGCGAAGATCGCGCCGCCCGCGGCGGCGATCCAGGCGGGCGAATCCGGGCTGCTCTCCATGTGAACCCACCCGAGCGCGCCGCCGATCGCCGCGAGGCCCGCCCCGATGAACGGCAGGCTGAACGCCACCATGCAGCCGGGGTGGGTCGTCTGCCGGCCGCGGGCGTGCCGGCCCTTCAGGCGGACTTCGTGCGCGGGGTTCACGTCCCGATCGTAGCGCATCCGGGCCCGGCTCTCGGTCATCGGCTCCTCCGTTGAAAGGTGTGCCCGGCACCGGAGCAAGCCGGATGCCCCGCGCCTTCCCGGAACCGCCGCGTTCCACGGGCGTTCCACGCGCGGCCCCGCCCGCTCCCGTTCACCGCCGCCCGCGACGTTCCACGGTTCCACGCCGTGCTAGAGTGCGCGGATGCCGCTCGTCAAAGTCGCCGAGGCCGCCCGCATCCCCCCCGGCTGCGCCGTCCGCGTCCACGTCGGCGCCCGCGAGATCGGCCTCTTCAACCACGGCGGCACCTTCTTCGCGATCAAGAACCTCTGCCCCCACTACGGCGACCCGCTCCACAAGGGCAAGGTCACCGCGCAGGGCCGCGTCGTCTGCCCGGGCCACGCGTGGCACTTCGACCTCGCGACGGGGAAGTGCACGAGCGGCCAGCCCGCCGCGAGCGTGGCGACCTACCCGGTCGTCGTGAAAGACGGGGACGTGTTCGTCGAGGTCTGACCCTTCGCCGCCCGTGGTAGATTGCCGCTCCCCGCTACCCCCCAACCCGCGAGGTCCCCATGCCCTGGTGGAAGTTCGCCGCCGACGAGACGAAGTTCGCCGCCGAGAAGATGGCGAAGACAAACCTGTTCGAGACCGACCGCATGTTCTGCGACGTCTACGGCCTCGAGCCCGGCCAGTCGCAGAAACCCCACGTCCACGCCGACGCCGACAAGGTCTACTACGTCCTCGAGGGCGAGGGCCTCTTCGAAGTCTCCCACGAACAGCGCATCCTCGGCCCCGGCGCCGTCGTCCACGCCGCCGCCGGCGCCCCCCACGGCGTCACCAACACCGGCACGAAACGCCTCGCCCTCCTCGTCGTCATGGCCCCCCACCCGCAGTTCCGCAAAATCTGATGCCCTTCACCATCCGCCCCGCCACCCCGCGCGACATGCCCCACCTCCGCCGCCAGCGCGACGGCATGTTCCGCGACATGGGCATCAGGGACGAGGAGGGCCTGCGCGAAGCGGATCTCGCCTACGCCAAATGGGCGAGAGCCCGCATGAAAAGCGGCCGCGTCCTCGCCTGGCTCGCCATCGCCCCCGACGGCCGCGTCGCCGCCGGCGGCGCCGTCTGGCTCCGCGACCAGCAACCCGGCCCGCGGCGCAAGTCCCCGCTGCCGTACCTCCTGTCCATGTACACCGAACCCGAATTCCGCGGGAAGGGCCTCGCGACGAAGATCGTCAAGGCCGCGACGGCGTGGGCGAAGACGAACGGCTACGGGAAGATGCAGCTGCACGCGTCGAAGGCCGGGCGGCCGATCTACGAACGGCTGGGGTGGACGCGGACGTGGGAGATGGAGGTGAAATGCAGCCATAGAGGTCCAGCGCTCTGACATGGCAACTCGCAGGACTTGGTCCCGCTCGGTCCTTGCGCACCTGCCGATTTCGGAGGAGACCAAGGCATTTCTCTCCGAGGTGGGATTGCCGTCGATCCACTTCTTGCTGGTCTACAAGTTTGCAGGAAATGCGCCGCAATTTCGCGCTCCTGAAGGCAGGCCTGAACTCCTTGCGCTTACCGCGGAACCGCCCGACATCTGCATAGATCCGACGAGAAACGGGCAAGTCATTGACATTGGATACGGCGACGTGGAGCACTTCGTGAATTCAAGCGCATCGCTTTTCGGCGCTTCGCTACACGCATTCCTTGCCTATGCGGATCGCGTGGCAAAGATTGAACGTGACGAAGAGGCGTGCGACGAGCTCAGGGCGGAGCTCAGGAAAGAACTCACGAGCATTGACTCTGCTGCTTTCCGCGACGAGGAGTGCTTTTGGCCATTGATCCTGGATACCAACTAGAGGTCGGACCTGGGTCTCAGGAACTCACTCCGGGATCAGCTTGGCCGGGTTAAGCAAGCCCGAAGGGTCAAACGCCTGCTTCACCCGCTTCATCAGCGCGATCTCGTCCTTCGTCATCGCGATCGGCAGCCACTCCCGCTGGACGAACCCGATCCCGTGCTCGCCCGAGATCGTCCCGCCGAGCTTCACGACCTCGGTGAAGATCTCGCGGATGGCGGGCGGGAGCTTCTCCTCCCAGTCCTTGTCGCTCATCGCCATCTTCAGGATGTTGACGTGGATGTTTCCGTCGCCGGCGTGGCCGTAGCAGATCGTCGTGAGGCCGTGGCGCTTCTTGATGTCGTCGAGGGCGCGCATCAGCTTCGGGAGGTTGGCGCGCGGGACGACGGTGTCCTCTTCCTTGTAAACCGACAGCCCCTTCACGGCCTCGCCGATCGCGCGGCGCATGTCCCACATGTCCTTCTGCTGGGTCGGGGAGTCGGCGACAATGACGTCGAGGGCGCCATGCTCGAGGCAGACTTCGCCGGTGCGCTCGCCGTCCTTCTGGACGAGATCCTTGTCGTAGCCGTCGACTTCGATCAGCAGCGTCGCGGCGGCTTCCATGCCGGGGAAGTGCTTGCCGCGTTTCTTCGCGGCGGCCTGGATGGCGGCGGACTCCATGAACTCGGTGGCGCAGGGGACGATCTTGGCTTCGAAGATCTTTGTGAGGGCGACGGCGGCGCCCTCGAGGGAGTCGAAGGTGGCGACGAGGGTGGAGCGAAACGGCGGGTAGGGGATGAGCTTGACGATGATCTTCGTGACGACGGCGAGCGTGCCTTCGCTGCCGACGAGGAGCTGCGTGATGTTGTAGCCGGTGACGTTCTTGAGCAGCTTGCCGCCGGTGTTGATGACGGTGCCGTCGATGAGCACGGCCTCGAGGCCGAGGATCCAGTCTTTGGTGACGCCGTACTTCAGGGCCCGCGGGCCGCCCGAGCACTCGGCGACGTTGCCGCCCATCATGCAGGAGCCGCGGGACGCCGGGTCGGGCGGGTAGAACAGGCCTTCCTTCTCCACCGCTTCCTGCAGAACCTGCGTGATGACGCCGGGCTCGACGACCGCCATGAGGTTCGCGCGGTCGATCTCGAGGATGCGGTTCATCTTCTCGACCGAGAGCACGATCCCGCCCTTCACGGGAAGCGCGCCTCCGCTGAGGCCGGTGCCGGCGCCGCGCGGGGTGACGGGGATGGCGTGCTGCGAGGCGATCCTGAGGACGGCGCTGACCTGCGCGGTGGTGGTCGGGGTGACCGCGACGGCGGGGTAGAACACGAGGTCCTCGGTTTCGTCGCTGGCGTACTTCTCGAGGGGCTCGCGGTCGACGATGAGGTTCTCGCGACCGACGGCGTCGCGGAGCTGGACGACGATGGAAGCGGGGAGGGAGTGCATGGGCGAAGGGTACCAGACGGGCTTCGACCGGGAAGTTGTTGGAGGAACCGTATCCCTTTCATCCCTTTTCACTCGCGACCCCGACGTTTCGTCGTTTTTCGAATGCGGAGGCCCGGATGGGCAGGGGATGAAAGAGGGATAGGAACGGCGGGGTCGCGGATGAATCGTCACGAGGCTTCGCCTCACCACGAAGCACGAAAACGTAGGCTCCTCGGCTAACCTGTGCTCGCCGTCGGGCACGAGGTCGAATCTTTACCTGGCGCAGGCAAGCCCGGGG